>CAJQNJ010000049.1 GCA_905479685.1 uncultured Acidimicrobiales bacterium | reverse complement strand
GAAGCAATCGCAGTGCATGGTGACGGTCACCCTCGAACTCGAGCACCGTGTCGACAACGTGTTCGAGCGCTCGCGGCCCGGCGAGGCCACCTTCCTTGGTGACGTGGCCAACCAGCACGGTGGTCATCGAGCGGCGCTTTGCCTCTTGCACGAGTCGGTGTGCGCAGTGTCGAACCTGACCCACCGATCCCGGTGCTGAGCGAAGGTCGGTGTCGAGAATGGTCTGAATCGAATCGATGACCACATAGTCGGGTTTCAACTCATCACAATGGCTGAGAACGGCCGCAAGCGATGTTTCCGAGACGAGCCACAAGTTTTCGACAACCGCCCCAAGACGTTCGGCCCGGAGGCGTACTTGGCCAGCAGACTCCTCGGCTGCGACGTAGAGGCATGTCTTGCCCTTCGCACTCAGGGACGCGACGGCCTGAAGCAACAGGGTGCTCTTGCCGATGCCGGGCTCGCCGCCAACCAGTGTTACCGAACCGGTGACGAACCCTCCACCGAGAACGCGGTCGAGTTCGCCGATGCCAGTCGGCGTTGCGCTCCAATCGTCGAACGTGATCTCGGTGATTGGCCGTGGGGCCTCACTGACCAGCACTGGCGCTGCGGCGATCCGGTCGGCGCTCTCTTCGACATGACTGTTCCACTCCTCGCAGTCGGGGCATTGCCCGACCCACTTGTGTGCGACATGGGTGCATTGACTACAGATGAATACGGTCTTCGATTTCGCCATGACCAGACGTTACGAAGCGGCTGTGACAGCAAAGAGTTGCCGATAGCGGGCCGCCACTGCCGCACGTTGTTCGGGGGTATTGGCCGTACGAAGCGCACGGTGATACACCGACAGATGACGTCGCCGACGATGTGCGGCGCTGGTGCTCTCGAGACGGTTGGTGCTGTGCATGGCTACGGTGCTCCTCGTTGGGGTACTCCGCCCGGGAGAAGCAGCGTAGCCGAACATCTGTTCGGAGAACAACTGTTCGATACGGATGATCTTCGTGGCAGCGTCTCGTGCGGTGCCTGCTGGGACCAGACCGGGACCTCTGTCCCTGCCCAACAGCCCGTTCCTGTTCAACGATGATCGTGAACATGGACGAAACAAGAATCGCCGACCACCCCTCCGCCAGCAACAGCCATGCGAACCACTATGTCCAAGGCACGGCGGTCATGACTCGAGTTGGACGGTTTCGGTTTCCGGTGTTCGAACTTCGCCAAGACGGTCGGGTTCTGGCATCGATGGGGCGTCCCGGGTTGATGAAGATCATGTTCGGCCGGGGGCAACGGGTCGAACTCGCCGATGGCAGCGCGTGGCGTGTCCAAGCATTGGGCATTGCGGGAGCGATCTGCCCGGTGGTATTGGATGCCGACCGACGCAAGGTTGCGATCTCATCGCCGAGGGACGGTAAGTATGGGCTCAACGGCAAGGGCTACGGCTGCATCTTGTACGCAACAGAAAAGCAACGATTCTCGAGAGCCAACCGGTGGATCATGCGCGAACACGAGACCGAGCTCGCATTGTTGACGCGGTATCCATCATCGGTCTGCGCCAGCGAACCGGTACACCTCGGAGCCGTGCTCCTGTCGTTTGTGCTGATGCGGTACGGCATCCTTGGTGAGTCAGCCCAGCGGTTCAACTTCGGCTGGGATGGTTAGACGTTTGTTGTTCGAGTGCGCAGACTGGCACGGCAACCGAACAGAAGGACACCGAGATGAGCAACATCACACTGGAACAGGCGCGGGCAATCATCGCCGGCACGTTGGCAGAGGGTCACACTCAGGGTTTCATGCCCCTCAGCGTTGTTGTCTTGGATGCCGGAGGACACCTCACCGCCTTCGAACGAGAAGACGGCTCCGCAAACAAACGATTCGAGATCGCCTACGGCAAGGCGCACGGCTGCATCAGCATCGGAAAGGGTGGCCGTTGGCTGGAAATGATGTCCGAGAACCGCCCGGCGTTCATCGCATCGGTCGCCGGTGCCTTCGGCGGCCAGCTGATTCCTGTGGGCGGCGGCATCCTGGTGAACGACAGCTCCGGCGCCACGATTGGGGCCGTCGGTATCAGCGGTGACAATTCCGACAATGATGAAATCGCCGGGCTCGCCGGAATCACCTCCGCTGGCCTGGTCCCCGAAATCAACTGAAGCAGCAGCAGGGTCCTACAGCTGAGGACCGTACGGCTGAGATCAGGTCGTGGGATCGAGCACCTGCCCAATGAAGAGCGTCGCTCCGGTTTCGTGGTCGATGATCCGGTAGAGGAACGGCCGGTCGAGGACGACCGGTACGGGCTCGTCTGCGGGCGCACTCGTGGCGGTGACCAGGACGACTGTGGCCGCCGCGGCTTCGGTCCCCTGCTCATCGATGGACACCCATGTCTCGTGGATCACTTGGTCGACCGCCAGGGTTGGATCGTCGGCCACCCCCCGCAGATTTCCTTCGGCGTATGGCAGCGTCAGTCCGAGGGACTGCAAGAGGGGCGACACCTCCGCACTCGTTCGAGTCTCGAATCGAGGGACATGGAGTGTGGTGCCACCGGACTGTCGCTCGGGGTATGCGGCAATGACGCTCCGAAGGTTTCCGGCAACCTGTTCGAACTCGCCGTCGTCGGGGAGGATGAACTGGATCGAGAGACCACCGGTGTAGACCTTCGTGGCACCCACCCACCCCTCGCCCGTTGACGACGAGTCACCGAAGCCTCGCATCAACGGGACAACGACTTCGCTGCCATCGAGTCGGGTGAAGGCGTCGTCGACGGTTTGACCCTCGTCGAACGGTTCCAACCACGACGCATTGAGATACAGGGCATTCACCAACGCGAGCACCGTCGAGGGCTTCAACACCTCCGGAGGAATGAGTTCGGGAATCCGGTCGTTCGTCTGTTCCGACACCCAGCCATTGATCTCCAGGCGAACCTCTTCGGTCTCGGTCATGAAGTCCACCTCGTTGAGCACCGGTCCGTAGTTCGATCCAATGACGTCGAGATACGTCGACTCGAAGGGATACCCCTCCTGCAGATACGCCGCGTTCGCAATGCGCAACGTCAGTTCACCCGGGTCACTCTCGTCGCCGTAGTCGGGCAGCTCGCGATTCTCGAGCATCTGTTCGAGCGCGTTCATCGACGCATGGAAGGCGGCACTGTCGTCGTAGTGGAACACGTCTCGGAATTGCGCCAGAGCTTCCTCACTCGCTCCGGGCTCGAGCATGGCCAAGGCGATTGCGATGCTCAGCGGCGACAACGTCAGATTTTCCCTCGGACTCTCGTTTCGGGCCGCCTCGAAGATGTCGTGGCCGAAGGCCGTGATTGCTTCACCCGCCAACGTGGGGTCTGCTTCGGAAGCTTTTCGGTTGGCTACCTCAACTGCATTGGGACCGGCGCTCTCGACGACGTCACTGCCGCATGCAGACGCAACCATTGACGCAATCAGCACAACCAGGATCGGGCTCACATGTGGTCTCATGCTGTTTCTACGCTCAGCTCCGCCAATTGGTTCCCGTTCTCATAGTCTCGACGGGGTGAGCGTTGCCGACTTCACCGATGTCCCGATCGTCGACCTGTCGCCGTTGCGAGGCGGTCCGCAGGCTCGAGCAGAACTGGCCGAAGGTTTGGCGACCATCTGCCATGAAGTCGGGTTCTTCGTGGTCGTCAACCACGGCATCGACAAGGCCGTCGTCGACGGCGTGTTCGACTCGATGCGCCAGTTCTTCGCCCTGCCCGAAGCAGACAAGCTACACATCGACAAGCGGTCGTCGAGGCACTTCCGAGGGTGGGAACCCGTCGGTGCCGAGAGCACGAACAATCGGCCTGACATGCGCGAACAGATCGATGTCTGGAGCGAATGGCCTGCTCGACCGACTGATGTGGAGCCACGCTACCTCCGCCTTCTCGGTCCGAACCAATGGTTGCCCGACGATGTTGCACCTGATCAAAAGACGATTGTCCTCGACTGGATGGAACAACTCGGTGCGCTCGCCGACGACCTTCTCCGCGTCCTCGCACTGGGCTTGGGACTCGACGAGCAGCACTTCAAGCACTACTTCGGCAACGATCCCATGTCGCTCACGAAGCTGATCAGCTACCCGCGG
>CAJQNJ010000048.1 GCA_905479685.1 uncultured Acidimicrobiales bacterium | reverse complement strand
GAGTGGTGCGGACGGTGGGAGCTCGCCCACGAGGTCGACGACGTCAGCGATCGTGTGTTTCTGGGAATCGTGGTGCGGTCCGTTGAGACCGAAGAGGGCAATTGTGCCCGGCCAGACATCGTGGTTGCCGTAGACCGCGAGCGCAGCATCGCGCAGGCCGGCTGCGTCGACGGTACGAGAGAGATGGCTGAATCCGGCATAGACGTGTCGCTCGTCGGATGATCCGAAGGCCTCGGTGTCGCCGGTGTGGGCCGCCACGACAGGAGCGCCTTCGGGCAGGACGGATCGTTCGAGATCGACAGCACGCCGCAAGGCATCCGAGAAGGCCGCTGTCATGTCGGCAGACGCGAAGTCGAGGTCCTTGACGCCCAGGCGCGCCAGCGTTCGAATCAGGTGAGACCGCTCGTGTGATGATCGTGTAGTGCCGTTGCCGTCGACGAAGAGGTGGAGGTCGGTGATATGCACGATCGACGCAACGTGGGTCGATGGCAAAGCCGATCGTTGCTCTGAGCGAGTTGACCACACCGACGCACCATAGCCTCGCGGGATCAGCGAGGTATCCGCAGCGACAGCTGTCGAGGCCAGGTTTTCGGCGCGCGATGGTTGGGACGTAGGTCTGTAGCGATAGCCGCGATTCGGTTTGAGAATGGCCTTATGCGAGTACGTGTTGGGCTGATCGTTCTTGTTGCGTTGGTCGCGGCGTGTGGAAGTGACTCGACCACCGATACATCCGACTCGGGAAATGAGAGAGTGGTGCTGACCGAGGCGAACAACGGCGAGGAGGTTCTTCTCGATCCCGGCGCGCTGTTCGAAGTCAGGCTCGAATCGAACCCGAGCACCGGATACAGCTGGGAGATTTTGGGCGCTTCGACACCGTACGTAATCGAGCTCTGGACACGCTCGTACGAGGAGCCCGACACCGATCTCGTCGGCGCCTCCGGTACCGAGGTCTTCACGTTCGAGGCAATCAGCGGTGCAGAGATGCTTCGGCTCGAGTACGTCCGTGCGTTCGAGGACCCGGTGATACCTGAGCGCGTGGTGGAATTCATCATTCGGGTCGATGACGCGCCATGGCCTCCTGAGGACGTTCAGCCGCCGGCCACGTCCTCGGCGATCGCTCCCATCGAGGTAGCAGAGCTCTTGCAGAGCCCAGCTGCAACGGAAGCATCGGTGATCGGCTTCGTCGTCATCGACGAGGGCGGTGCTCGACTCTGCGAGGTGCTCGCCGAGTCGTTTCCGCCCCAGTGTGGCGGGCCGGCGGTCGTCATCACCAACCCCGACGCCTTGACGGTGGCGCTCGAGCAGGAGCAGTCGGTGCAGTGGACGAGCGAACGGGTGCGACTGGACGGCACCTACGACGGTACGAACTTCACGCTCGGCTGATTAACCCCTCAATCCGGCAACGTACGTCGATGCAGTAAAATCACCTGTCTCCTTCTGCTCCGGCGTGAGCGATGCTATGAAAGATTGACGTGTCGGGTGAGTGACTCCCATTTCACCCGGAGCGAGGAGCCACATGCGCGCAGCAGTCTTCCATGGCAGAGGTGACATCAGGGTGGAAACCGTTCCGGACCCTGTCGTGGCCCCGGGCGAACTGTTGCTCGAGGTGCACGTGGCGGGGATCTGTGGCACGGATGCCCACGAGTTCTCCGATGGCCCGCACATGATGCCGATTCACACGAAACATGTGGTGACGGGTCATGTCGGCCCAATGATTCCGGGCCACGAGGTAACCGGTCGGATTGTTGAGATCGGCGATGGGGTCGACGGATTCGAGATCGGGGCGGTCGTCGCGTCCGGTGGAGGGATCTGGTGCGGAGCGTGTCAGGCGTGCGACGCCGGTCGAACAAATCTTTGCCAGCGCTACTCGACGGTCGGGCTCAGCAGAGATGGCGGACTCGCCCAATATTGCCGGGTTCCGGCGATGACCTGCCGTGCCATCGATCAATACGGGATCACCGAGGACACGGCAGGACTGAGTCAACCGATGGCGATCGGCGTGCATGCAATGCGCCGGGGCCGGCTCGCAGCTGGCGAAGATGCCGCCATCGTGGGAGCGGGTGGCATTGGTGCATTTCTCACCTACGCCGCCGTGCAACAAGGAGCATCGGTCGGTGTGGTTGACCTCGACGTTGATCGCCTCGAGGTCGCCTCTCGGCTGGGAGCACAGCAGACTCATGTTGCGAGCCAAGGATCGGCGGCAGAGGCCTTCGCGGATCACGACCTCGAGCCTGCGGTGGTGTACGAGGTTTCTGGTCATCCGGCTGGCCTCGCGACAGCGCTCGAGCTCATCCAACCCGGGGGTCGCTTGGTTCTCGTCGGCCTACATGAGGGGAATCTCGCAGCGAACGCTCGTCAGCTCACACTCTCTGAAATCGAGGTCATCGGCACAAACGCGCACGTCTGCGATGTTGATCTGCCTCGGGCTCTCGAGCTCCTCGGAACTCGCTCCACGCCATGGGACGACGTGGCGCCCGTTGCTCTCCCTCTCGACCAACTGGTGAGCGGTGGTATCGCCCCCATCGTGAAAGGTTCCTCGAAACAGATCAAGACGCTGATCGATCCATGGTCGCAATCAGTTCGTGCGACGAAGATGACGGGGTGACTTCGGCCGGTTCTTGTGCTGCTTCGTGGACCTCACCGAGTGTCGCTCTTGTCTTCGATCGTCCCAACGAGTTCCTCGACGAGATCCTCCACGGTGACGATCCCCAGCGTGGTTGCGTCATCGGATACGACGGCCAGGTGCTGTCCCGATACCTGCATCGATCGGAGTACGTCGGCCGCGAGGTCGTTTCGATCAGCGCTCAAGACCCCTCGTAGTCGGCTCGCAACGCCGATCCCAGGTGTGGTGGTCGCGGCGTTTGCGAGGTCGCGAAGTCGAAC
>CAJQNJ010000047.1 GCA_905479685.1 uncultured Acidimicrobiales bacterium | reverse complement strand
GCGATGACACCATCACGGTCGCAGGCGACTTCCAGCCGAAGGGCATGACGTGGAAGGTGGCCGCTGGCGCCGCCGCCGGATCCGTGCTCGGCGATGCGGTCGGCGGGGACGTGGGCCAATCAGTCGGAACGATGGCGGGCTACACGGCAGGAAACTATTCCGCCACCTCAGGTGAGTTGCCACGAGTCATCGTCGTGGCTGCGTCACCGACCAAGCTCTATCTGATGACGTCGAACAATGCGAAGGGCATCATCCTTGCCCAGCATCTCCTGATGATCGACACGCTCGACCGCGCCAACCTGAGCGTCGAGATGCATCAGAAGGCAACCGTGCGTACCGCTGTGATCACCGATGCCTCGACCGGGCACGAGTACAAGATCGAAGGTAAGCGGATCCTGTTCCACCACATGAACGACATGCTCGACGCACTCGCAGCCGATGATCTCGAAGATGCCGAACACGAGACGGCGGTAGCGGCCGAGTAGAACTCGCGACGACGGGCGTTCTGCGGCCAGCATCCGACGCTCGTGAATCGTTCCAAGAGACAACCCGCGGAGTCGGCCGATGGCTCCGACCTGACAGGTTTCGGCCAACACCAAGTTGCGACCCGAAGGTATGACCGCTCACCAAAAGACGTCCTACGCGCGATCGTGTTCGCGACGATCAGCATTACGCTGCTCGGGCTCACCATTGGTCTCGAAGACGCCGTCATCGGCGTGGAAGAAGACATCGTCGAACTCTTCGGGTTCATCAGCCCGTCGATCGAACGCGTCCTCCACGGTGGCATCGAAATCGTGGCGTTGCTCATCGGACTCGGCATCTACCTCGTTCCTCTGATCACCCGCCGTTATCGGCTGTTCAGTTACATCATCGCGACATCAGCGGCGAGCATGCTGCTCATGACCGCAGCACAGTGGGTGGTGGATCGCGAGGCGTCGGTTGTGATCGCGAACGAGTTGGCCGCACGCGCCGGGATCACTGGCGGTACCACCTCGGGCTCGGTGGGACTCGCCCAGATGTCCGGCACGTTCGTGGTCCTCGCGCCGTTCGTGACGCGTCGGTGGCGGCGGGCGGGAGCGACGACGATCGCCTTGTTCCTGCTCGTGCGCGTTCTCGTCTCACCAGAGTTCCCGGCTGAAGTGTTCCTCGCACTGCCGGTCGGTGCACTGTGCGGGTCGATCATTCTGTTCGCGCTCGGCCGCCCCGATCGTCGCCCGACGGTCACAGCAATCCGAGCCGCGCTCGTGTCAGCCGGGCTCCCGACCAGCGAGGTCCACGTCGCCAACGTCGACGCCCGCGGCTCGACCCCATATTTCGGCACGCTCGTCGATGGCACTGGAGTCTTCATCAAAGTACTCGGCTCGGAGGAGCGAGCAGCCGACCTGTTGTTTCGCGTCTACCGATTCCTTCGCTTCAAGAACGTCGGCGATGACCGACCCTTTTCATCGCTGCGACGGACCGTCGAACACGAAGCGCTGATCGCCCTGATCGCGCGCGATGTCGGCGTGCGGACACCACGTCTGCGTGGCATCGTCGACGTGGGCGGCGACTCGATGTTGCTCGCCTACGAAATGATCGACGGCAACTCTCTGGACGGCGTTCCCGGCGACGAGGTGACCGACGGGCTGATGTGTGCCATCTGGGAGCAGGTCGCAATGCTGCGGGATCACCGAATCGCGCATCGCGACCTCCGACGCGCCAATGTGTTCATCGCCGACGCCGAGACGCCATGGATGATCGACTTCGGGTTCTCTGAAGTGGCCGTGGATCAATCGATCCTCGACGCCGACGTGGCGCAGCTCATCTCATCGCTCTCCATCGTCGTCGGAGCCGAGCGTGCCGTTGGCGGTGCCGTCGAGGCTCTCGGCACTGACGCGGTGGGCGAGGCGTTGCCTCGGATGCAATCGAAGGCACTGAGCGGCGCGACTCAGACCGCAATGAAGGAGCATTCCGGCCTTCTGAAGGAGATTCAGGCCGAGGTGATCGAGCAATGCGAGGTGAGCGACGTCGCGTTCGTCCCACTCGAGCGCGTAAGCCGGAACACGATCATCACCGTGGTGGCGCTCGCACTCGCCACGTACTTCATCTTTCCGCAGCTCGCCGATCTGCCCGGCATCGTCGACCAAGTCACGTCGGCAAACTGGGCGTGGTTGCCGCTCGTCGTCGTCGCCTCGATGTGCACCTATCTCACAGCGTCGTTGGCACTGGCGGGGGCGATTCCACAGCGACTGCCGATGGGACCACTGGTGACCGCAAGCTTCGCTTCGTCGTTCGCCAGCAAACTCGCGCCCGCAGGGTTGGGAGGAATGGCACTCAACATGCGCTTTCTCCAGAAGCAGGGAGTGGAGCGGACGGTGGCGGTGTCGGGTGTCGGGCTCAACACGGTCGCAGGTTTCGTGGGCCACATCAGCCTGCTCGGCGTCTTCTTTGTCTGGGCTGGTCGCGAAGCCTTTGGAAGCATCACGCTGCCCGACCCGAAGTGGTTCATGATCGTGCTCGGGATCATCGTCGCGCTGCTGGCCGTCGCCCTCCTCATCCCCACGACACGCGACCTGTTCCTCAACAGGTTCCTCCCAGTCGTGGCCAGCGCCTTCGATGGAATCGGCGATCTACTTCGACGACCCGGCAAGGTCGCACTGCTCGTGGGCGGGTCGGTACTCCTCACGTTCTCCTATTTGACGACGCTGTTCTTGAGCCTCGAGACGTTCGGCGGAGGACTGCCGTTCGCAACAGTGGGAGCCATCTTCCTGGTCGGCTCAGCGATCGCACAAGCGGCTCCAACCCCGGGAGGGCTCGGAGCAGTCGAAGCGGCCCTGATAGCCGGGCTCATCGCCGCCGGGCTGGACAACACGGTCGCCGTGCCTGCCGTCTTCCTCTATCGCCTCGTCACGTTCTGGGCGCCGATCCTGCCCGGTTGGCTGGCGTTTCAGTGGCTACAACGGCACGACTACCTCTGACACGACGCCGCGACAACTGGATCCAGGCCGCGAACGGGACGACGATCTCGCTGCGTGCTCAGTCAGCGAGGTATTCGGCGAGTTTTGCGTCGGCTCGATCGCCAAACAGGATCTCGGCAACCTCGCGGAGGCCATCGCCCGCCCGAATCTTTTCGTTCCGCACGACCAAATCGATCTTTGAACGACGAAGTGTGAAGTCCTCGAGGTGGGTCACCATCTCGTGTCGGGCAGCGTGATGGAGTTCGGCGCGCAGGTAGTCGGCCGAAGCAAGAATGTCCTCTCCCATCGACGGATCCTCACGGATGCTGTCGAGCATGGCGAAGGCGCGACGGCCATATCGCCGCCACAGCCGCTCACTGAGCGGTTCGACGCCCTTCTTGTGTCGAAGACTGTCCAGCTTCATCCGCTTGGCCTGTCGCATGAAGTCGTCCCGCACCTCATCGGAGGGCTCCCCGAACCAATCACTCCGATCGGCTTCGAGTACAAACCCAAGCTGCTCGATCTCGAGGGCAACTTCTTCGCCCACGTTCAAGCAGTCCGTGATCTTTCCGCCGAAAATGGTGACGATGCGACGATCGGGGTCGAGATCGATCTCGTGCTTTCGCGAAAGGGTCGTCCAGTCGATGTCCTCGCGGTCATCACCATCGTTCTTTACGACCAATGGTCGAACACCACAGCGTTCGGCGATGATGTCGTCCGGAGTGAGCGGAGCGTCCAGGTCAAGGCGAGCGTTGATTTGCTCGAGAAGAAAAGTTCGATCTTCGTCGGTGACCTCGGTGAACGGTGTCGGAACTCGAGTGTCGGTGGTACCGATCACCGAGCGACGACCCATCGGTATCACGTAGAAGAGTCGTTGCGTATCGTCGAAGAAGGCGAGCACCCGTTCGTTCTCGGTGAGTTGTGGCACGACGAGATGAATGCCCTTTGAGTACACGATGCGATGTTCAGTCGTGTTGTTCCACTTCTCGTTCAAACCATCGACAAAGGGCCCGGCAGCGTTGACGATCGCACTCGCAGAGAGCGACAGCTTCTGGCCGAACTCGACGTCTTCGAGCTCGACATCCCAGCGGTCTTCGGACTTTGTGGCCGAGACGAGCTCGACATAATTCGCAGCGGTGGCGCCTGCCTCGAGAGCCTGGCGCACGAAATTGAACACGAACCGGCTGTCGTTGTCACGAAGATATGCGTCGAAATATTCGATTCCCCCACGGACGTTGTCGGTGTTGATGACGGGTTCTTCGGCCTTGATCTCTTCGGGGCCCAAGACTTGGGGACGCTGCGTCTGAAAGTTGCCAATCGCCCAGTAGGCCGAACTACCGAGCGCTGCGAGCCATGGGGGAAACGGGGAGCCGTGATCGAGCGCCGCGAGGAATCCCAACTGTGAAATGTTCGATGGGTACGCCTTCAGCAGCCGGTTGCGCGACATCGACAGTTTGCGTACCAGGTTCAACTCGTAGTTCTCGAGGTACTTGAATCCGCCCCATGCCAGATTCGACGATGACGAGCTCGTGAACCCCGCCCAGTCACCGCGATCGATGATCGCAACATCGAGTCCGCGACCTGCCAATACGGCTGCTGCAACCGCTCCGTTTATCCCCCCACCGACGACGAGCACATCGAACGACCCGCCATCGAGTCGAGCAACGTTGCTTGCTCTGAGTTCCATACGGTCATGCTATCGAGGGACACAGAATGGACATGAGACGAACCCTCGCGTCGGCGACAACCGCCCTAACGTGTGGAGATGGATACACCGCTGACAATGTATGAAGCCATCGGCGGCATGACCTGGTTCGAGTCGATGATCGACCGGTTCTACGACGCAGTCGAAACCGATGTGTTACTTCGACCGCTCTATCCCGAAGACCTGACCGAATCACGAGACCACATGGTCAAGTTTCTGGCCCAGTACTGGGGCGGCCCAACGACCTACTCCGAGGAACGTGGTCACCCACGACTGCGCATGCGACATGCACCGTTCGTCATCACCTCCGCCGAGCGAGATGCCTGGGTCACCCACATGGTCGGTGCGGTCCGAGCCGGAGATCTCCATCCCGAACTCGAGCAGCAGATGATCGACTACTTCGAGATGGCCGCCACCCACATGATCAATACGGCATAACTCTCATCTCCAAAATTCCTGCGGTAAACCGCGACTATCGCGGTTTACCGCAGGAATTTTGGAGGTAGTGGCCCTGTCCGGCGGCTGAACGTGAACAGCCACCGCATGATGCGGTGGCTGTTTCGTGTGGTCGGGCCCGGCGTCGATCCGGGGACCTACCGCTTTTCAGGCGGTCGCTCTGCCAACTGAGCTACCCGACCGAAACAAAACGAGCTCTCGCACGTTTTGTGTGGCGGTCCCGACGAGATTTGAACTCGCGACCTCCGCCTTGACAGGGCGGCGTGAACTCCTGACTTCACCACGGGACCTTGCTTCACACAGTAGCTGTGATCTGCATACTCACCCCAATGAGATGAGCGAAGTTACGTTACCGCTCGGCGACCAAGAATCCACGCGACGGCGATCATCGATGGTCGAGCTGTACGACTCCATCACCCTGCACGACCTCACCGATCATCACCGCGGGGTGTCCATGATCCAGGGCAAGATCAACAAGCCCATCAACGTGTTCTGGCGGAACTACCAGCACCATCCCGATACCCATGTTGAACACTCGGAACATCTCATCGATGGCGACGCCCCCCAGATCTGCGAGCTCAGCGAAGATCGGTGGTGACCCCCACGTCGTCGTGTCGACACGCGCATCGGTACCGGCCGGAAGCACTCTGTTGAGATTGCCGGGAAGGCCGCCTCCTGTGATGTGGGCGACCGCCCGAAGGTCGAAGGCCTTCGCGGCCGCAAGTACGGCGGGCGAGTAGATCACCGAGGGATCAAGGAGGGCATCTGCCACTGTTTCAGCAGCATCGTTGTACGCCGGATCATCGAGCGACCGGCCTGCGATGTCAAACATGATCCGGCGGGCCAGGGAGAAGCCATTGGAACGAAGGTTTGGGGAGGACAGCCCGACGAGCGCATCGCCCACCTCGACCCGCTGGCCGGTGATGACCCTATTCCGCTCGACCGCGCCCACAGAGAACCCGACCAACTCGAAGTCTCCCGCCGACATGACGCCGGGATGTTCGGCCATCTCTCCACCGATCAACGCACAGTTCGCCTGTCGACATCCTTCTGCCACACCCGCGACGAGTGCCTCCATCTGATCTGCATCGAGCGTCCCGACGGACACATAGTCGAGAAAGAAGAGGGGCTCAGCGCCCTGACACACCAGATCGTCGACGCACATCGCAACGAGGTCGATACCGATCGTCTCGAAACGATTCGCCGCAGTTGCAACCAGAGCCTTGGTCCCGACGCCATCTGTCGACGAGACCAGCAGTGGATCGTCGTATCCTGCTGCTCTGACATCGAACAGACCGCCAAAGCCGCCGATGCCACCAACGACACCTGGCCGTTCGGTTCGCGCTACGAGCGGTTTGATGCGCTCGACGGCAGCCTCTCCGGCATCGATGTCAACGCCTGAATCTCGGTATGTGGCACCGTTCTCGGTCATGCGATTGCCCCTAGGAGAAGAGTGAGTCAGACGAGCCGATGCTCGCATCGGCAACCAAGGAGTTGCCTATCGAGTTCTGGTCATCGCGCACGCTGCCGACTTCGAGAACGTTCTTCGTGAGATTCACCGGGATCTCGATCGGATAGTTACCGGTCAGACATGCATCGCAGAAGCCCGCCTTCACGGCGCCAGTGGCTGAGATGAGCTTGTCGATGTGTAGGTACGAAAGCGTGTCGGCACCGGTGTACGCGCGGATCTCGTCGACGCTGAGGTTCGCCGCCAGGAGTTCACTTCGGATCCCGGTGTCCATGCCATAGAAGCACGGCCATTTGTAGGGCGGAGAAGAGATACGAAGGTGTACTTCCTTCGCCCCAGCCTCGCGGAGCATCGAGATCATCCCTTTGGTCGTGGTGCCGCGAACGATCGAATCGTCGACCACGACCAACCGCTTGCCGGCGATGTTGTCTCGCAGCGGGTTGAGTTTCATACGCACGCCGAGCGCCCGAAGCGCCTGATTCGGTGCGATGAACGTCCTACCGATGTAGCGGTTCTTCACGAGCCCATGCCCGAACGTGATACCGCTGGCCTTGGCATATCCCTCCGCCGCGGGAATTCCGGATTCGGGCACACCCATGACGAGGTCAGCTTCGACAGGGGCCTGTTCGGCCAAGGCCTCTCCCATCCGCACTCTGGCCTGGTGGACATTCTGCCCGTAGAGCATCGAATCGGGTCGAGCGAAGTAGACGAACTCGAAGATGCAGAGTTTGGGATTCACTTTCGAATCATCGAAAGGCCGATACGAGGTCACACCATCGGCATCGATGACGATCATCTCGCCAGGCTCGAGTTCTCGCACGAAGGTCGCACCAACAACGTCGAAAGCAGGGCTCTCCGACGCCAGGACCCATCCTCCGTCATCGAGGCGCCCGAGAGCGAGAGGGCGAAATCCATTCGGATCCCGAACCCCAATGATCTGCGTTTGGTCCATGACCGAGAAACAGAAGGCACCTTCGAGCTTTGGAAGAATCACCATCATCGCTTCGAGAAGCGGATTCTCCGCAGAATGCGACGTGCCGAACAACTCTTGGGCCACCAACTCGCCAACGAGATCAGAGTCGCTCGCAACGGTGCCGGGAAGCATTCCGGCCTCTTGTGCCAAGGCCTCGGTGTTCACCAGATTGCCATTGTGTCCCAGCGCGAACTGGAGGTCGCCAACGCCCCGATAGATCGGTTGTGCATTGCGCCATTGCGACGCACCGGTTGTCGAGTACCGCGTCTGCCCAATGGCCACATCGCCAGGCAGCGAGGTCAACACACGATCATCGAAGACGTTCGAGACCAGGCCCATCTCTTTGACAACCATGACATCTTCGAAGTTGCTGACCGCCATGCCCGCCGACTCTTGCCCTCGATGCTGGAGTGCATACAAACCCAGATAGGTCAGATGCGCAACCATACGTCCCGGCGCATACACCCCGAAGATTCCGCACATTATTGCCCGCTCCCTTGAAGCTCCACGGGGCGGAAAGCGTCGCCAAGGGTCGCTTCGCTTCGGAACAGCCGATTCGGAGGATGCCTCACGATCCTCATTCTGCGGCTGCTCCCATTGCGGAGGGGAGTTTGGTGCGCCACTGTTCGGTGGCATCAGCGAGGGAACCTTCGACAAGTCCTTTGAACGAAATCGTGTCCCCGGTCGCAAGGCCCAAACGCATCATCGGGACACCCATCGACTCGGCCATGTTCTCGACCAGTTGCATGTTGTCGGGGGTCACGGCCACCACAACTCGCGAAGGCGCTTCGCTGAAGAGTGCATCGTGCGACTTGACTCGTGCTGCGATCACGCCGACTCCCCCAGCGATCGCCATCTCTGCAATCGCGAGGCCAAGTCCTCCTGCGGCCACATCGTGTACGGCCGACACGATTCCGCCCGAGACCAACTTGCGGGTGACTTCGGAGACACGCAGATGCATGTCGTAATCGAGTTCGGGAAGATCGCCGCCGATCGCGCCATTGTTGCGAGCCCACAACGACCCACCGAGTCCGCTCCCAACCGGGCCGAGCACGATCAATCGATCACCCTCACTGAGCCCCATTCCCGGCGGTATGTGTTCGATCGTTTCTGTCATTCCGAGCATTCCGACAACGGGAGTGGGATCGATGTTCTTGCCGTTCGCCTCGTTGTAGAGACTCACGTTGCCACCGACCACGGGAACCGTGAACGCCATGCACGCCTCGGCCATGCCGTCGACCGACTGACTCAGTTGCCACATTGTCTCGGGATGTTCGGGATTGCCGAAGTTCAAGTTGTTGACGAGTGCGAGCGGCTTTGCCCCGACACACGCAAGGTTCAACATCGATTCGGCCACTGTCATCGCCGCACCACGGAACGGGTTGACGATGCACCAGTGATGGTTCCCGTCGGTGGTCATGCCGATCCCGCGACCGGTGTCCACATTCGTCGTCGGGTGTTTGAGACGAAGAAGTGTTGCGTCGCTGCCCGGACCGATGACCGTGTTGAGGAAAAGCTGTGAGTCGTACTGGTTGTACACCCATGATGTGTCCATGAGCATGGACGTGAGCTCGCCCCACAGATCTACGGGTGTGTCGAGGGTGGCTGGGTCGACCTCGGATGTGCGGTCGGGCTCTGCCATCGGTCGGTCATAGAGGGGGGCGGCGTCGTGTAGCGATGAAGCCGGGATGTCTGCGAGCACATCGCCATCGAAACCATCGAGGATCCGCAGGGCACCACCTTCGACCACCGTGCCGACGACCGACGCTTGTACTTCCCACTTCGCACAAAGCTCCATGACCCGCTCGACGTTGGTCGGTTCGACGATCGCGAGCATGCGCTCTTGGCTCTCGCTGGTCATGACCTCGAACGGTTCCATACCCGCTTGGCGGCGGTGTACGGCCGTCACGTCGACGTCCATTCCCATGCCGCCTCGAGAGGCCGTCTCCGACGTCGCGCAGCAAAACCCTGCACCGCCGAGGTCTTGAATTCCCACAACAAGGCCTTCGTCGAGGAGCTCGAGACATGCCTCGATCAGGCGTTTCTCCTCGAACGGGTCACCAACCTGAACGCTGGGGCGCTTGGCGCTTTCGTCCTCGGAATCATCAAAGCCAGCCGACGCAAGGACACTGACGCCGCCGATCCCATCACGTCCAGTCGCGGATCCGAAGAGAATCGCGATATTGCCGAGACCGGTTGCCTCGCCGAGGACCAGGCGTTCGGTTGGCATCGTCCCAAGACAGAAGACGTTGACGAGCGGGTTGCCCTTGTAGGTCTCGTCGAAGATCGTTTCGCCACCGACGGTGGGAACACCCACCGAGTTGCCGTAGCCAGAGATTCCACTGACGACACCTTCTGCGATCCAGCGGCTCCGAGCATCGTCGATCGGACCGAATCGGAGTGGATCCATCAACGCGATCGGTCGCGCACCCATGGTGAAGATGTCTCGAAGGATTCCACCGGCCCCTGTCGCAGCACCTTCATATGGCTCGATCGCGGAGGGGTGGTTGTGGCTCTCGATTCGGAACGCACCAGCGATCCCGTCGCCGAGGTCGACAACACCAGCGTTCTCACCGGGGCCGACCAGCACCCAGGGAGCCTCGGTCGGAAGGCGCTTCAGATGAATCCGGGACGACTTGTAGGAGCAATGCTCAGACCACATCACCGAGTACATGGAGAGCTCGAGTGGGTTGGCCGGTCGGCCAAGAATCTCGTCGATGGATTCGGCTTCGTCGTCGGTCAGTCCAAGGGCGCGATGTAAAGGCTCAGCCATACGTGAGCAAACCTAACTGCCCCCGTCACCAGATGGTCATGTTTTCTGCTGTGACCTTCGGGTTTCTTCCGTACCGGGGTCGAGGGTTTTCCCCATCGGTCGATTTCTCCCCGATAGCCGACCCTCGAGCATGGCGAAAGCCAGGACACTGACAAGACTCGCCGACGCCGAGTTCACTTCGAGTGAGGACTGAAGGTCACCTCGAAGAGCGCCCCACCGAGCTCACTTTCACCCACTGCAACAGTTGCACCGTGCGCCGTCGCCACCTGCGCGACGATGCTGAGCCCGAGTCCTGTGCCGCCGTCGTCGCGAGCTCGCGCCTCGTCGAGACGGGTGAACCGCTCGAAAACTCTCTGGCGATCAATTACAGGAACGCCGGGCCCATCGTCTTCAACGCCAAGGACGACGACGCCGTCACTCGTCGTGAGAGATAGCTCGATTCGCGTTGTCGCGTGGCGGACTGCGTTGTCAACGAGGTTCCGAACCATTCGACTCAGATCGCCGATCGACCCAATGACTGCCGCAGGCTCGACGCGGCCGATGGCCACCCGGATGTCAGCTGTTGCCGATACCAGCTCGGCTTCTGAAAAGAGGAGCTCATCGAGCTGCACGGCACGACGTTCGACAGGCTGTTCCGTATCTTGATGCGTGGCCAGGAACAACAGGTTCTCCACCAAGGCGCCCAGCCGATTCGCCTCACTGGTCAACTGCTCCTGTATGTGACCCCAGCTCGGATCGGTAGAAGTTCGCGTTTGAACCAACGCTGTGATGTTCGCGATCGGGCTCTTGAGTTCGTGCGAGGCGTCCGAGCTGAACTGGCGGATAGCGGTGTCGTGGTGCTCGATGCGCTCGAGCATTCCGTTGACAGTCACCGCGAGATCCTGTACCTCGTCATGGGTGGCGGGCACTGGTACTCGCTCAGCCAACGTTGTTCCCGAGATGGCTTCTGCCTGTGCTCGAATCGCCGCGACAGGGTGTAATGCCCGACCCGTCACGACCCACGCAAGACCGCCAACGAAGAACGCGAGGAGAGGCACAGCGATCGCAAAGAGACGCGCCAACTCACCAAGCGTGCGCTCGATGACGTCGAGCTCTGCCCCCACGATGACGACCTGCCCGGTCGAGGTCTGCGCGCTCGCGAGCCGGAGATCCTTCGCCTCTCGTTCGACCTCATCGGGTGTGCGCTCCTCGACGAACAGCGTCTTCGTCGTGGTCGTCCCAACCGGGTCTGGTACAGGATTGTCGATTGGGAACAGGCCGCCTCCAAGCGCGGTCGCCACACCATTCGCGGCGCCAATCCACACGAAGGACTCCTCCTGGAGCGCGATCGTGAGGAGATCATTCGAGCTACCGTTCTCGATCAGCCGGACTCGATCAGCTACCTGTTGTTCGAGCGTGGTATCGAGATTCTTCACCAACTCCCGCTCGTAAAGCTGCAGAAGCACGAACGAACCGACACCTAGCGCCACGAAGACGACGAGCGTTGCGAGCAGCGCCGATCGCGCACGAATCGTACCGACGGAGCGTTGGATGACCTCGAGCAGCGATTTACTCATCGGGCACATCAAGCATGTAACCCGCACCACGAACAGTGACGATCGATTCACGTCCGAACGGAACATCGATCTTCTTACGCAAGGACCCGACGTAGACCTCGACGATGTTCGGACCGCCGTCGAAGTCGAAATCCCAGACGTGTTCGAGTAGCACGTTCTTGGAAATGGCTTGACCAGGATGACTCATCAAGTATTCGAGAATCGAGAACTCGCGCGGCGTGAGTTCGATTCGGACGTCTCCGCGGCGCACCTGGCGGGTGGCAGGATCGAGCCGTAGATCACCAGTCTCGAGTGTCGTTGGCCGCGCGCTTCCCCGCCGTCGAAGCAATGAGCGCAGACGAGCCAGCAGAACAACGAAGCTGAACGGTTTAGTCAGGTAGTCATCTGCGCCGGTATCAAGACCCTCTGCCTCGTCAAGATGTCCATCCTTTGCCGTAAGCATCAGAATCGGCGTCCAATCGCCGCGTTCGCGTATCTGCGCGCACACCTTGTAACCATTCACCTTCGGAAGCATCAAGTCGAGAACGATTGCGTCGTAATCGATTTCACTCGCGAACCAGAGGCCTTCTTCACCGTCGGTTGCGACATCGACGGCGAACCCCTCAGCCACGAGACCCTCACGAAGCGACTGCGCCATCGCGACCTCATCCTCGACCACCAGTATTCGCATCAGCCCTACCCTACGGCTCCAGTTGACATGGGTTGAGGGCGCACAATTCGCCGAGCCGACCGCGACGCGAGGATCCGCACACCGGTCAACCAGGTGATCAAGACGGTGATGGTCCCGACCAGGAGCACGTAGATGGGGTTCGTCGCATCGGTCCCCGCCGTGGCTCCATGGATCACCCCGCTCCAGAACAGCAACCAGCTACTCATGTGGATCCCTTTCCAAAAACGTCGCGGCAATCGTTTCATGAGCATCGACGAGGCCTGGACTGCGACGAGAAGGTACATCGAGACAATTCCCCATGCGACCGCTCCCGGCTTCCAGTCAGATGCGTACGGCACCAGAATGTCGGTCAGGCCGAAACTCACATAGCTGTCAGCGACAAGAGCTGCGATATGGACGGCGCTGAACGTAACGGAAAGCCCGCCGAGCCAACGATGTAGCGAGAGCAGCCATTTGGGCTTCGGGGTTCCCTGCATGACTTTGGTCGACAACGCAAGGCCCCAGATCACGGAGAGGCCCGTGAGGACCAGCGCCGTGATGCCGCCGGAACGGGCGACGTACCACCACAGTTGTTCGTTGGAGAGAAGATTGTTCACTGTTCGTAGCTTTCGAAATCGCCCCGGCGCTCGATGCTTCCATCACCACGAAGGAGCAGAGTCGCGCAGGACTCGTTGTTGTCGAGGGTGCTGGGATGTGAGGCGAGAAGAGCCGTTGCGAAGGCTTCTGCCCACCACGCCTGCCCAGCGATGACGGTGGCAAGCACAGGTTGGTGGTCTGAGGACATACCCGTTGCTGGGTCAATGATGTGATGTGCCTCGCCATCAGCGGTGGCCCACCGACGTTTCGCCGTGGTACTCGTCGCCAGGCCTCCGTCGACCAGCCGGGTTGTTGTGATCAGTGCGTCACTGATCGATGGTTCCCGCACAGAGATGATCCACTCGTCACCCGATGGAGGCCGACCCGCCACGGCAAGATCACCGCCGAGATTGACCATGGCACCTTCGGCACCCTGGTCGACGAGCTCGGCAAGCATCATGTCGGCGGCCAACCCTTTGCCGATTCCTCCGGCGTCGAATCCACTGCCAACAGGCAACGTGACGGTTTGCGCCTCTCGATCGATGGTGACGCCTTCGCAGCCGCGACCTGGAGCAACGCCGGGGGTGGCGACGCCGGTGACGACGTCGCCGAAGGATTGGTTGTAGCCAGCGGCGATGAGTTGCGTGGTCATGGTCGGATCGAAGGCACCGTTTGTCAGTTGCCAAGCAGCGCAACCGTGCTCGACAAGACGCACGGTGTCTGTGCTGACTCGAACCGGTCGACCGCTCGCGCTGTTCAGATGGCTGACTTCGCTCGACGGTATGAACCGACTCCAGCGCATCTCGAGCTCGTCGATGCGCATCGTGGCTCTGTCGATGAGGGCATCGCCACCCGGGCCCACCACAACGATGTGTGCCGTGGTTCCCATCGCAGAGAACCGTGATTCTCGAACCGTGCGCATCAGCTTCCGCCCGATTCGGTGACCGGTGTGGCAGCTGTAGTGGCCTTTGTCGGAGTGGAGTGTTTCGTGGTCACGGGTGACTGTGCTGGCGCTGTGGCCCGCCCCGGTGTCGTGATCTGGATCGACTGCGGCGTCAGCGTCTGTCGTGAACCTGCTGATTGGGTATCGGGCAAGATGATCACGATCTGCTGTGGCAGAACCGCGTCTTGCACGACCACGCGTTGCACTGTCGAGACCGGAGGTTGCGTCGAATCACCGGCCTGAGAAGCTGCCGACATGCCACCGACCGCTGCGATGCTCAAGCCAACGGCGGCGCCCGCTACGAGGAATCGACTTCCTCGCCCAGTCTTCTTCGGCGTAGACCGCGCCGCGGGACGATGCGGTTCAGACGGTGGAACACCTGGATCAGTCAT
Source organism: uncultured Acidimicrobiales bacterium (assembly GCA_905479685.1). Lineage (GTDB taxonomy): Bacteria > Actinomycetota > Acidimicrobiia > Acidimicrobiales > SHLQ01 > SHLQ01. The sequence goes on along the minus strand of CAJQNJ010000047.1, from coordinate 30,145 downwards.
CGTCTTCCTCCTCGTACTCCTCGTAATCGCCGTCTTCGTACTCGCCGTGCTCGCCGTCTTCGTATTCGCCATACTCGGCCTCGTCTTCTTCCTCGTACTCCTCGACGTACGTGCCCGGAGCCTCCGTTCTGACGGTGATCTCGGGTAGCTGTGCGTTCAACGATTGGTGAAGATCGATGGGGTTTCCGTACTGGTCCACGTACTCGATCGTCGTCGTCGTCAGCGGATTCTGGTCGGCGCTCGAGGGTCCGACCCCGAACGTGAGAGCAAGTGCGGACATTGCCCCAACGACGGTGAGGGCAATGCCTCCGGCAGCTCCCAGTGCGGTCTTGGTATCCATGGTTTCCCTTTCATTGGTCACATCGAGGTCGATGTGTATGTCCACACCATGGCCATGGGTCGCTGAAGGTCTGCTGAAGACACCGCCGTCGAAAAGATGGTGTCTTCAGTGTTTCTTCAGCCCTATGCGGGCATGTTCTGAGGACGTCCCGCCATGTGAATACGGCGACATTCGGCACGGTTCAGACCGTGTCGGTCACGAAAGATCGATGCATTACTGTCTCAGTACTCACTCTCTGGGGAGGACCAGATGCAGCCGATCACCGTGACATCCGTAGAGGCCACTGCGCTCGAGTTGCCTCTTGCGCGACCCATCTCGAGCGCCCTCGGCGTCTATCCACATGTGGACTGCACGGTCGTCCGTGTCCACACCGACGACGGTCATGTTGGTACCGGTTTCACCGCATGTCTCGGAGGGCATGCGAGTGCGGCGATCGTCCCGTACATCGACCGTGAACTTGCACCGCGGATCATCGGTGAGAACGTCCTGCAACCAGAACAACTGTGGCACCGCATGTGGTCTCCGAACAAGGCACGCCAACGTGCTGGCCTCGGGGTTTGGGCTCTCTCGGCGGTCGATATCGCCATCTGGGATTGTGTCGGAAAAGCCGCTGGTCTACCGCTGCACACGATCCTGGGTGGGTATCAGCAGTTGGTTCCCGTGTATGGCAGCGGTGGCTGGCACTCGTTGTCCGACGATGACTTGGTCGAGGAGTGTCGCGGCTTCGCAGAACTCGGCATCGGTGCCTACAAGTACAAGATCGGTACGGATCGCGATCGCGAACGTACCGCGCTCTTGCGCCAGGAAATGGGCCCCGAGTTCGTCCTTCTGGCCGACGCCAACCAGAAGTTCAATGTTCGCGAGGCGCTCGAGTCCGCGGCGATGCTCGCCGAGTACGGGGTCGCGTGGATCGAGGAACCCGTCGTCGCTGACTCGACCGATGATCTCGCGGCCGTTGCTCGCTCGAGCCCTGTCCCGACGGCCGCAGGCGAGAACAACTACTTCCGCTGGGGCTTCCGAGAGCTCTGCGAGCGCAACGCAGTGGACTATCTCCAACCCGACATCGCCCGATGTGGTGGCGTGACCGAGTTCCGCAAGATCGGCGCGCTCGCTGATTCGTTCGGGCTGTCGCTCACGAGCCATCTCTGGCATGAGCTCTCGATCAGCGTCGTTGGAGCGGCCCCCTCTGGCTGGGCGTGTGAATACGTCGAACTCATACCCGAGGGAGCATTGACGAGGTCGTTCGACGTCGTCGATGGACACCTCGCTGTGCCTGACGTGCCTGGACATGGGGTGGAATTCACCACCGAAGCCCTAACGAGCTACCGAGTGAGCTGAGCCATGGTCAGGCGGGAACGGTGACCGAATCGAGAATGCTCTGCAGCAACACATTGCCATCGGTCGAACCAAGTAGTGCGTTGCTTGCTCGCTCGGGGTGGGGCATGAGGCCAACGACATTTCGACCTTCGTTGCATACTCCTGCGATGTCGGCGATGGAGCCATTGGGATTTCCCACATAGGTGAGCACAATCTGCTCGTTGGCTTGAAGCTCGGCCAACGTCTCGGGGCTACAGGTGTAGTTGCCCTCGAAGTGATTGATAGGAACGTTGAGCTCGTCACCGGTCGACGCTGCTGACGTGAGAACCGAGTTCGTCGACTCGACGCGCAGTATCTGCCAGTCGTTGAGGAATTTCAACCCCGCGTTCTTCTGCAGGGCTCCCGGCAGGAGCCCCGCCTCGGTCAGAACCTGGAAGCCATTGCAGATACCGACGACCGGCATACCGCTGTTGGCAGCATCGATCACCGCGGTCATGATTGGACTGAATCGTGCAATCGCTCCCGGGCGGAGGTAGTCGCCATGAGCGAATCCTCCAGGAATCACGACCGCATCAACGTCTCCCAGGGCTGCATCGCCATGCCACAGGACCTCTCCAGCCCCGCCCAGCGCCTCGATTGCTTCAACCGTGTCGAACTCACAGTTCGTACCGGGGAATCTGACAACTCCGACCTTGGCCGTCATCAACCCGCCTGCACTGTCGCAGCTTCGACCATGGTGATCGACGCACCCTCGATCACCGGGTTGGTCAGGAACTTCTCGCACACCTCATGTAGCTGCGCCTCGGCTGCACCAGCATCATGGGCCTCGATATCGAGATGGATGCTCTTGCCCGAGCGCACATTGGACATTCCATCGAACCCGAGCGTCGGCAACGCTCGTTCGATCGTCGAACCTTGGGGATCTGCGATTCCCGGATGGAGTTGGATGTCGAGCACGGCGTGAAACAACATGCTGCAAACCTAGCGGTTCGTCACCCCTGGCCAGTCGGCAAATGTCATGCCGGTGATTCGTTCGTACCCCTCGGTGTATCGCTCGATCGTGGCAGAGATGACCTCGTCGGGAATCGTGGGCGGTGGTGGCGTTTTGTCCCAGTCCAGTGTGTCGAGAAAATCCCGCACAGGCTGCTTGTCGAAGCTGGGCGGTGTCGTCCCCGGAACCCACTGATCTGCGGGCCAAAATCGAGACGAGTCCGGCGTGAGCATTTCGTCGGCAACCACGAGCTCACCGTCGACCATGCCGAGTTCGAACTTGGTGTCGGCGATGATGATTCCCCGTTCTGCCGCCCACTCCGCACCCGCTTTGTAGAGCGCAATCGACAGATCACGTGCCTGCTCGGCAATGTCGATACCGACAAGCTCCACCGCTTGCTCGAAGCTGATGTTTTCGTCGTGCAGGCCGTCTTCGGCCTTTGTCGATGGGGTGAACACGGGCTCGGGAAGCTGTTCACTCTCGAGCAGGTTTTCCGGAAGGGCCGTGCCGTGCATGGTTCCCGATCGCGAGTACTCCTTCCAGGCTGAACCGGTGATGTACCCACGGACGATGCACTCGATCGGCAACATCTCGGCCTTGTGTACGTACATACTCCGCCCGGCAAGCTCGGGATCCTTGGCACCGTCTGGAAAATCATCGATGTCGGTCGAGATGAGGTGATTGGGAGCAATCTCTGCCAGATGATCGAACCAGAACGCCGAGATCGCAGTGAGCACGCGACCTTTGTTGGGCACCTGTTCGTTCATCACGACATCGAACGCGGACAGGCGATCGCTCGCAACGATCAGCAGGTTGCCGTCACCGGCGTCGTACATTTCGCGGACCTTGCCCGCATACAGATGAGGAAGTTGAACAGTCACCCTCAGAACATATTCGTCAATCGTGCAAGATGCCTCGACGAACTCCAGATCGAGATGAACTTTTGCTGTGCGACCGGCTAGAGGATTCCACCTGGCCGGTATGTCGCGGCTTCAGGATGGGCGGCAGCGAGTGTCCCGACCCGGGATTCGATGGCTGCGACGTGTTCTCGAGCAAGACCGCTGAGTCCAATCGGGTCCGAGACAGCTGCGTCGAGCTCTGCGGGGTCACCGGGAAACCGAGGGTCCGCGGCAAGGCGATCGAGTAGATCGTTGTCGGTGCGGCCGCCTTGGCGCATGTCCAATGCGACGGCCACCGCATGTTCCTTGATCGCCTCATGCGCCTGTTCGCGTCCCGCACCTGCCTTGACGGCGGCCATGAGCAACTTCGTAGTCGACAGAAATGGCAAATACCGCTCGAGCTCACGATCGATGACGGCGGGAAAGGCACCGAACTCGTCGAGAATCGTGAGGAACGTTTCGAACAACCCGTCGAGCGCAAGAAATGCGTCAGGCAGCGCAACACGTCGAACGACCGAGCAGCTGACATCTCCTTCGTTCCACTGGTCGCCAGCCAGCGAACCAACCATGGTCAGGTGGCCACGCAAGATTGCCTGGAAGCCAACCACTCGCTCGGAGGAACGAGCGTTCATCTTGTGAGGCATGGCCGATGAACCGACTTGGCCCTCCTTGAAGCCTTCGGTCACGAGCTCCTGGCCGGCCATGAGGCGCAGCGTGTTGCAGAAACTCGCAGGACCCGAGGCCACCTGCAGCAACGCCGAGACAACATCGAGATCAAGTGACCTCGGATAAACCTGACCCACACTGTCGAGCGCCGAATCGAACCCGAGATGTCGCGCTACTTGTTGCTCGAGCGCGACAACCGCATCTTTGTCACCAAGGAGATCGAGGAGATCCTGCTGGGTTCCCATGGGGCCCTTGATGCCGCGAAGCGGGTACCGAACGATCAGCTCATCAATTCGGACATAGGCCTGAAGCAACTCCTCGGCGGTGTTCGCGAACCGTTTGCCCAGCGTCGTCACCTGTGCTGCGACGTTGTGACTCCGACCGGCCATCGCGACCTCGGAATATTCGACGGCGCGTTCGGTGAGTCGAACCAAGGTTGTGATGATCCGGGACCGGATCAACTCGAGGCTCCGACGAATCTGCAGCTGCTCGACGTTCTCGGTGAGGTCTCGCGATGTCATCCCTTTGTGAATGTGCTCGTGCCCAGCGAGGGCACTGAACTCCTCGATCCGCGCCTTCACATCGTGTCGAGTGATCTTCTCTCGATCAGCGATCGACGCAAGATCGACGTTTGACACAACAGCTTCGTAGGCTTCGATCACCCCAGAGGGCACGTCAACACCAAGCTCGGCTTGGGCTCGAAGCACGGCGATCCAGAGCTCCCGCTCGAGAACAATCTTCGCTTCCGGTGTCCAGATGTCGAGCATGTCGGCACTGGCATAGCGGCCAGCAAGAACGTTCGGAACAGTCATCGAAGGGCCTGCTGTCGAACTCGGACACCGTTTCTGAACATCAGCGCGTGGCCATCTCTTGTCGATGTGCGGTCAGCTGAGCCTGAAGTCCTTCGTCGCTGATGGCCAACATCTGCACCACCAACAAAGCGGCATTCATCGACCCGTTGATCGCGACCGTGGCGACCGGAATCCCCTTGGGCATCTGCACCGTTGCATAGAGCGCGTCGACTCCATCGAGCCCCCCACCGGACAGCGGCACGCCAATGACAGGAAGTGTGGTGTGTGCCGCCGCGGCGCCAGCGAGGTGCGCAGCCATCCCCGCTCCACAGATGATCGCCGAGTAGCCGTTCTCACGTGCACCACCGATGAACTCAGCCACCTTCGCAGGTGTCCGGTGCGCCGACATGACCCGAACATCGGCTTCGATCCCGAACTGCTCGAGGGTCTCCCCCGCTGCAGCCATTTTGTCGGCGTCGTTCGGCGAACCCATCAGTACAGCAACCTTGGCCATTTCTCCCTAACTTTCTCGCGCTTGTGCGGCGATATCGGATCGGACGTGCATCCCGGGAAACTCTATTGCGGCAACGCCCTCGTACGCCTTGGCAACCGCCTCATCTACTGTTCTTCCCCGACCCACAACGTTCAGCACCCGACCTCCACCGGTGATCAGTTCGCCAGCCGCGTTCTCTTTCACCCCAGCGGCATACACCGAAACGCCATCGATGGCTCGGGCGGCACCGATCCCGTGAATGACATCACCTGTTCGTGGTGAAGCGGGATAACCCTCGCTCGCGCACACCACGATCACATGGGCGTCATTCGAAAAGGTCGGCTCAGACTCGATGTTGCCCGCCGCAGCCTCCATCAGCAATTGCACCAGATCGGAATCGATTCGGGGAAGCACAACCTGGGTCTCGGGGTCGCCGAACCGCACGTTGTACTCGAGCATCTTCGGCCCAGCAGGGGTCAACATGAGCCCGGCGTACAGCACGCCTCGATAGTCGATGCCGCGACGACGAAGCTCCGCCAAGGTGGGGTTGATCGCTTCTCGCTCCACCATCTCGAGAAGACCAGCGTCTGCCCACGGAAGTGGCGTGTATGCCCCCATGCCTCCGGTATTGGGCCCCTCGTCGTTGTCGAAGATGCGTTTGTGATCCTGCGCTGGAGCAAGCAGCACTGCCTTGTGCCCATCACACACGGCAAAGACGGAGACCTCGGGGCCCGTCAAGCCTTCCTCGATCACGACAGTCGATCCGGCGTCGCCGAACGCCTCACCAGAGAGATAACTGCGCACTGCGGCCTCGGCCTCAGCTCGGTCATTCGTGACGACCACACCCTTCCCGGCGGCGAGTCCATCGGTCTTGATCACGAATGGTGCAGACATCGTGGAGAGATAGGCGAGCGCTGCTTCAACTTCGGAGAACGAACCGTAGGCGGCGGTCGGCACACCAGCCGCGGCGAACAACTCCTTCATCCACGCCTTGCTGCCTTCGAGTTGTGCCCCATCTCGACCTGGCCCGAAGACCAGCTTTCCCTGCGCGCGAAGTTCATCGGCCAGCCCCTCGACTAGTGGTACTTCGGGGCCAATGACGAACAAGTCCGCTTCGAGTTCGGTGGCAGGTGTTTCAACCGAGCCAGGAATCCCTGGGTTGCCAGGTGTGACGACGACAGACTCGGCGGTGCGACCAAGCACATCGGCCAACGCATGCTCGCGTCCACCGGAACCGACTACCACCACTCGCGTCATGGTCTCGCCCCCTGTGTATCGCTACGCCTGGAAGTCCAGGACTTGTTTGCGACCAGGCCCGACTCCGACCAATCCAACCGGCATTCCGCACTGCTCCTCGATGAAGGTCAGATAGTCGAGTGCCGCCGTGGGGAGCTCGGATCGATCGGTGGCGCTGGTCAGATCGGTCTTCCATCCTGGCAAGGTCTCGTAGATCGGTGTGACGTTGTGCAACACGGTCTGGTGATACGGAAAGTCTTCGAGGCGCTCACCCTCGTGTTCGTACGCGACGCATACCTTGATCGAATCGAGGTCGTCGAGGACGTCAAGCTTCGTGATACCAAGTTCGGACAACGAGTTCACTCGTCGTGCGTAGCGCATCATGACGCAGTCGAAATAGCCGGGTCGACGGCGACGTCCCGTATTCGTCCCGTATTCGTGGCCGACATCAACAAGGTGTTCGCCAACGTCGTCGAAGAGTTCGGTGGGAAACGGTCCCGCTCCCACTCGGGTGATGTACGCCTTGGCAACACCGACAACGCGGTCGATGTAGCGAGGTCCGACACCAGAACCGACACATGCACCGCCAGCGGTTGGATTCGACGAAGTCACGTATGGGTAGGTGCCGTGATCGAGATCCAGGAACGTGGCTTGCGCGCCTTCGAGCAGTATTTCGTCACCCGCTTCGAGCCGATCGTGGACAAGGGCAATCGCGTCGGTCACCATCGGTTCGATCTTCGGGCGGTACTCGTTCACGAACGTTTCGGCGATCTCGTCGATGTCGAACCCGAGTTTGTTGTAGACGCGAGCCATCACCGGATTGAGCTGATGCAGCACAACTTCGAGTTTTTGGCGGAAGATCTTCTCGTCGAGCATGTCCTGAACCCGAAGGCCAGTCCGCATCGATTTGTCTGCGTACGCCGGCCCGATACCCCGCTTGGTCGTGCCGAGCTTGTTCTTTCCGAGATGACGCTCCTGAAGCGCATCGAGACTCTGGTGGTAGGGAAAGATCAGATGTGCATTACCGCTGATGCGCAGCTTGGACGTGTTGACGCCCTTCGACTCGAGCATCGCGATTTCTTTGAGCAGCACGCCTGGATCAACGACGACTCCGTTACCGATCACTGGGGTGATGTGGTCGTACAACACACCCGAGGGCACGAGCTGCAGCGCAAAACTCTCCCCCTCGACGACGATCGTGTGACCAGCATTGTGACCACCCTGGAAGCGCACGACCGTGGTCATGTCGCGTGCGAGCAAGTCGGTGAACTTGCCCTTGCCTTCGTCACCCCATTGGGTACCGACTATGACTGTGGCGCCCATGCCAACCCCTCCCAGTCAGAAAACTCCGACCGACGGACTCTATCGCCGTGACGCACCGGTCGGATTTGTGCCGACGAGGCCTGTGTCAACCAGTGAAGGCGGGCGTACCTGGTTGCACCTGTGCTGTCGGTGCGTTTTCGACTATTCCGGCGACATCGGTTGGAGGTGCGGTCGTCGTCGGTGCGTTTTCGACCACTCCGGCGACATCGGTTGGAGGTGCGGTCGTCGTCGGGCCTGCGATCGCTATAGGAGCACAGTCGATGTTGACGAGGATCGAGGTATCGCCACTGTCAGGAATCTGGATGTCGACACCACCCGGACTGTTCGAACCTTCGGTCGACGGTGGTGCGACCACCACTGTGCAGATCAATTCCTCTGGATAAGCGACAGCACAATCAGAGCCTGCTGGAAGCCCTTCGATCAACAGATCGATCATTGTCCCTCTTGCAGATTCTTCGAGATCACCACAGGCCACCATGACGTTGGATCCTGTTGCAGCGGTGCTGTTGAAGTCGATCACGAGTGTGCTGTCGGGTACTGCGATTGCCGTGGCACCGAGGCAGACCGGACGAACGGAGTTCACGCTGATCGAACCAGGCGATGCATGTTGTATTCGCACGACGACCGCCGTTTGATCGATCGTGACCTCACCGAGATTCCCGGACCACGTCGCTTCATCAACACCGTCTTCGAGGTCGCCCGTGACCCCAGATGTTGCAACAATCGTTCCATCGGCTGACAGAAACTGGACGTACCACTGCTCTTGCGGTTGTGGATCGAACTGCTCACGTCCCAGATACCCGTCATAGGAGACTGCGTCGAGCACGTACGCGCCCGGTTCCAGCGGCGACGCCAGGACGTAATCTCTCAGGACGGGCGAGGTGGACTGCAGTCGATTGCCGAAGTCTCCAAGGCCGTAATAGTCAGAACCGAAGCCGGTCACGCTTGCGCCACGGCAGTTCGCCGCGGGGCCACTTTGTGCGGACACCGAACCAGCCATCGTGATGACCGAGACAACGACCAAAGCCGCAGCCACCAACGATAATCCAATCGTCCGAGTAGAACGATTAGTACTTGACTCTGTCGTCTGAGTTTCCACTGCAGTCTCCTCGAGCGACCAGGTCACCGTCGTGTGACGACTTGGTCGATACCGCGAGAGTAGATCTGCCGATTTGCTCAACCAAAAGCCTTTTGGACCAAATTGTTGGGCCAATCGACCCTGTCAATCAGGCGAATTCGAGGCTCGTACCATCGGCCGACACGCCGACCGAGATCGATGAGTCCTCGGCGAACGTCCCGTCGAGCAAGTGAATCGCCAATTTGTCGGCCACCTCACGCTGCACCACCCGTTTGAGCGGTCGAGCACCAAAGGCCGGGTCATACCCCTCTTTGGCCAGCCAGGATCGAGCCTCAGCGCTCACGTCCAGATCGATTCGTCGGGATGTGAGGCGTGCCTGGAACAACGAGAGCTGAATGTCAACGATCTCTCGGAGGTCGCTCTCAGTGAGCTCGCGGAACCGCACCATGTCGTCGATGCGGTTGATGAATTCTGGCCGGAAGAAATCGTTGGGATCTCCGGCGAGGTTCGATGTCATGATCAAGACAACGTTCGAGAAGTTCACCGTGCGGCCTTGACCATCGGTCAGCCGCCCATCGTCGAGCAACTGCAGGAGCACGTTGAAGACATCGGCGTGCGCCTTTTCGACCTCGTCGAGCAAGACGACGGCATATGGCCGCCGCCGCACCGCTTCAGTGAGTTGCCCGCCAGCGTCGTACCCGACGTAGCCGGGCGGGGCCCCGATGAGTCGGGACACGGAGTGCTTTTCCATGTACTCACTCATGTCGATGCGGATCATCGCTCGCTCGTCGTCGAACAAGAAATCCGCGAGCGATCGAGCGAGTTCGGTCTTTCCAACACCGGTCGGGCCGAGAAAGAGGAAACTGCCGATCGGCCGATGCGGATCGGACAGACCCGCCCGGCTCCGGCGAATTGCATTCGCAACCACGGCCACCGCATCTTCTTGGCCGATCACGCGCTCATGGAGAACTTCCTCGAGGCGAATGAGCTTCTGGATCTCACCTTCGAGCAAACGCGAGACGGGCACGCCGGTCCATGCGCTGACCACCTCAGCGACGTCTTCGGCATCGACCTCTTCTTTGAGCATCACGTTGTCGCCCTGCAATTCGTCGAGTCGCGACGTCGCGTCATCGATCTCGGCTTCGAGCGTTGGGATGAGGCCGTATCGAATTTCGGCCGCTTTGTTCAGATCGGATTCGCGGTCGACATCGAGCCGCAATTGTTCCAGCTGCTCCTTACGGGTCCGAATTTCTGCGATCGCATCCTTCTCGCTTTGCCAATGCACCTTCATCGCACTCAGCTTCTCGGTGAGATCTGCCACCTCCACCTCGAGGTCGGCAAGCCGCTCCTTCGATGCGCGGTCCGACTCCTTTTCGAGTGCAACCCGTTCCATCTCGAGTTGTCGAACACGACGATCGACCACATCGATCTCCATGGGAACCGAATCGATCTCGATACGTAGTTTCGAGGCAGCTTCATCGACGAGGTCGATCGCCTTGTCTGGCAGGAACCGACCGGTCAGGTATCGGTCGGAGAGAACGGCCGCGCTGACGAGGGCGGCGTCTTGGATGCGCACGCCGTGGTGAACTTCGTAACGCTCGGCCAAACCGCGCAGGATCGCAATCGTGTCCTCGACCGATGGCGGATCGACGAGAACCTGCTGGAACCGACGCTCCAGCGCAGCATCCTTTTCGATGTACTTGCGAAACTCATCGAGTGTGGTTGCGCCGACCATACGCAACTCACCGCGAGCGAGCATCGGCTTGAGCATGTTGCCGGCGTCCATCGCACCCTCGCCACCGGCACCAGCGCCCACCACGGTATGGAGTTCGTCGATGAACGTGATGATCTCGCCATCGGAGTCTTCGATCTCCTTGAGCACCGCCTTGAGGCGCTCTTCGAACTCGCCCCGGTACTTGGCACCCGCGACCATCGATGAGAGATCGAGGGACATGATCGTCTTGTTCTTCAGCGACTCGGGTACATCACCTTCGACAATTCGATTCGCGAGGCCTTCGACGATTGCCGTCTTGCCTACCCCGGGTTCGCCGATGAGTACAGGATTGTTCTTCGTGCGACGCGACAGCACCTGGATCACCCGGCGGATCTCGTCGTCACGCCCGATCACCGGGTCGAGCTTTTGCGCACGCGCCGCAGCGGTCAGATCCCGTGCGTACTTCTCGAGCGACTGGTACTGATCTTCGGGGTTCTGACTGGTCACCCGATGTGACCCGCGAACCTCTCGCAGCGCCTCGAGAACCTCGGATCGATCCAACTCGAGGCGGGTGGAAAGGGCCAGCAACAAGTGCTCTGTGGACAAGTAGTCGTCGCCCAGATCGTTTCGGACGATCTCGGCAGCATCGAATGCATTGATGAGCTCGCGAGACTGCTGCGTTTCGGCCCCAAAGGCTTTGGGGAGTTCGCCAAGTCGTTCGGTCAGACGATTTCGAACCGCGAGAGGCTCTTGACCGAGCCGCTGCAAGATCGGCAAGACGATGCCGTCGGCCTGTCCGACAAGCGCCAGGAGGAGATGGTCTGGCGTGACCTCCGGGTGAGACTCTGCCTTGGCCAACTCTTGTGCGGCTATGAACCCTTCGCGGGTCTTTTGTGTCCACTGATTTGGATCGATTGCCATGAATACCTCCTAGCACGGCGGGACTCCATGAGCCTCGTATGCCCGCCGTTCGCCGGCGACGTCGCGGCCGGACGAGCCGACCAAAGTTGAGTACACATGACTCAACTTCACGGGACTGAAAATATTCCTCTTCTTCGCGCATTCAAGACTGAAGATCCACGTCGATGCTCAATCCAGCGACCCTCGTCGATTCGACACCGACCTGCCACACTGATGGAGTGACGCACGATCCTCACACCTTCGTCCGCTACATCGACAAATCACGCGCGTACTACGCCGCTCAGGGTTACCGCGTTCCATATCGGTGGGCGGCACACACCGAAGCCCCCTTCGCGCCTCTGCGCAGACCCTTGGCCGAATGCCGGGTGGGCGTCATCACCACTGCATCGCTGGAACGCGACGCACCGCTCGAGCCGTACACCGCGCCCTCCACTCCTGCCCCTACGTCGATGACTACCGAACACCTCTCTTGGCACAAGGAGGCAACAACGACCGACGATCTCGGATCCTTCTTGCCACTCGACCACCTTCGTCAACTGGCTGATGACGGGATCATTGGCGCACTCGCTCCACGATTTGCCGGAATCCCGACGGTCTACAGTCAGCGGCGAACGGAGACCTGGGCCGCGGAACTCCATCAGGAGTTCACGAAAGACGATGTAGACCTCGTTGTACTCATCCCGCTCTGACCGGTATGTCATCAAACGGTCGGTCTGACCGCACGCCATCTTGAAGCAAACGGTATCTCGACGATCATCATCGGATCCGCACTCGACATCATCGACGAGGTCGGAGTTCCGAGATTTGCCTTCACCGATCTTCCTCTCGGCAATCCCGTCGGACCGAGTGGGGACCCCGACCAACAACGCCGCATTCTTCTGGCGGCGTTGCAGTTCGCAGAGACAGCACAGCGTTCACGCTCGACCGTGGTGCTTCCCGTCACCTGGAACGGCCCGAAAAATTGGCGTGCTACGTACATGTCGACTGACGACCCCGACGCGCTACGAGCCGCCGGTGACTCCCGCCGGGCCCGTCAGGCACGGATCAGAAACAGTCAGAGTTCTTCGTAGATCGTCACTGTTTGGCGGAGCGGCACAAGATCGCGCCGATAACTTCGCTCTGTCTCGCGCACGGCATCGCTGACTTCTCGCCGCGAAGAACGATGCTTGGCCAATTCCCTCTCGAGCTCCTGGACTCTGCGCTCGAGGTCGAGCACTTTTTTCACGCCGACCAGATTCATCCCGAGCGAAGTGAGTTCGGAGATGCGTTGAAGAAGTGCAACGTCAGAATCGCTGTACCGACGCGACCCACCGGAGGTACGGGCCGGATGAACGAGGCCCTTCCGTTCGTAAATACGCAGCGTCTGGGGATGCATGCCGGACAACTCAGCCGCCACCGAAATCACATAGACCGCAGAAGTGACGCGTGCCATCAGCTACCCCTTGGAGCCGGCGTTGACACATCGGCGAGTTTTTCTACCAGTGCGCGTTCGGCATCATTGGGATCGGTTGGAACATGGACAGAAACGGTCACGAGAAGATCACCGCCTTGGGAAGAGCTTTTCACGCCCCGGCCACGAACGCGCATCACCTTGCCCGACGGCGTACCTGGGGGCACCCGAACAGTGACTGTTCCGCCGCCGATCGTTGGCACCTTCACGTCTGCTCCGAGGACGGCCTCGGCGTAGGTGATCGGAACATCGACCAGGAGATTGTTCCCATCACGGTCGAATACCTCGTGCGGCGTGATGGTGATCGAAACGAGAAGATCGCCCGGATCTCCCCCGTCAGACGATGGGGCGCCCCGGCCAGGCACACGAATCCGTTGTCCATTTCGCACGCCAGCGGGAATCCTGACTGTGACCTCCATCGGACTCGACAGCGCCTCCGAGTTCAGTCGAACCGTCTTGGTGACGCCCGTGACCGCCTCTTCGAATGACAATGTCAATTGCGCCTGTAAGTCGGTCCCTGGCATCGGTCCGAAGCCAAACCCGCCACGACCCGTGGACCCCGATGCTCGACCACCTCCAAAGAGGCCGCCGAGGAGGTCAGACAAGTCACCCAGGTCACCCACATTTTGTTGACCGCGTTGACCGAACCCTCCGTACCCGCCGCCTCCGCCGCCGAGACGCCGGAACTCGTCGTACTTTTTTCGAGTGGCCTCGTCTCCAACGACCTCGTAGGCCGAGGAGATTTCTTTGAATCGATCCTCGGTGGACGTGTCGCCAGGATTCGTATCTGGGTGGTACTTGCGCGCCAGCGTCCGATACGCCTTCGACAACTCTTTTGCCGTCGCGGTCGCTTCGACACCGAGGACGCGGTAGTAGTCCTTCTCCAACCAATCACGTTGCGCTTCCACTACTCACCTCCGTTCGATCGAATCGGACCGATCATGGCGCTCAACCGATGACCTTGACCATGGCCGGCCGAGCGACTCGCCCCTTCCACAGATACCCGGCGCGCAGGACATCCCCGATTACAGGACCGTCGTGTTCCTGTTCTGGCGAAGCCACCTCATGCATCACGGCTTCGTGACGTTCTGGATCGAAGGGATCCATGAGCGCCGGAGACAACAATTCGAGACCGTTGCGCTCGAGTTCAGCGATCAGTGCCGACCGAATCGGCGTGGCCGCTGACTCCGGATCAAGCTCGATCGCACTGTCACACGCATCGAGCACCGGAAGCAAGCTGCGAACGAGGGCCGCCGATTGTGAGGCTGCCGTGTCCGCGACACGTTTTTCGGACTGTTTGCGAAAATTGGCGAAATCGGCTGCAAGTCGTTGGGAGTCGGCGAGATAGGAGTCCCGCTCAGCTCGTAGCGAGGCAACATCGTCGTCATCGATCGAGTTCGCGTCGATCGCCACATCGTCTTCGGGTTGGCTGGTGTTGCTGTCAGCGAATCCGACGTTGAAGGTGGGCTTCTCGACGGGAGGGGGCTCCTCTTCGGACGGCGCGAATGCTGCAGGAGCGGCCGCGGCCTCAGCTGCGGCGCGCCCTGCCATCACTTCGTCGACCAGTGCATCGATCGCCGACTCGTCGGCGGAACTCATGCCTCTTCTTCGACGTCTGCGTCGTCCTCGATGATTTCAGCATCGACGACATCATCTGGCGTCGGTTCCGAGAAGTCTGGGTTGTCATCGACGTTTTGGGCAGCTGCCTCTTCGTACAGCCGTTGTGAGAACCCTTGGGATGCTGTCATCAACGCCTCTGTCTTCTCTTTCAGATCGTCGATGTCTTCTCCCTCGAGGGCACCCCTCAGGTCGGCCAGTTTCGACTCGACATCTGCCTTTTCGTCTCCCTCGAACTTCTCTCCCTGATCTTTCAGGAGCTTCTCGGTTTGGTAGACGAGAGAATCGGCGTTGTTCCGAGTCTCGGCTTCTGAACGACGGCGTGCGTCCTCCTCGGCGTGCGCCTCGGCGTCTCGAACCATCTGATCGATCACATCGGTGTCGAGCGAACTCTGGCCGGTAATCGTCATGGACTGTTCCTTGTTCGTCGCACGATCCTTGGCCGACACGTGCACGATGCCGTTGGCGTCGATGTCGAACGTGACCTCGATCTGCGGCACACCGCGTGGCGCTGGTGGTAGATCGACAAGCTGGAACTTACCGAGCGTCTTGTTGTACCCAGCCATGTCGCGTTCGCCCTGAAGGACGTGGATCTCAACCGATGGCTGATTGTCATCAGCAGTGGTGAAGACCTCTGTGCGCTTGGTCGGAATGGTCGTATTGCGTTCGATGAGTTTGGTCATGACACCACCCTTGGTCTCGATGCCGAGTGACAACGGAGTGACGTCGAGGAGCAAGACATCCTTGACTTCACCCTTGAGCACACCGGCTTGTACGGCGGCTCCGATGGCAACAACCTCGTCAGGGTTCACGGTCTTGTTCGGCTCGTTACCGGTGAGCTCGTGAACGAGCTCGGCGACAGCAGGCATCCGGGTGGACCCGCCGACAAGGATCACATGATCGACCTCACCTTTGGTGAGCCCCGCATCCTTGATCGCTTGCTCGAATGGCACGCGAGTCCGCTGGAGGAGATCAGAAGTGAGTTCCTCGAACTTCGATCGGCTCAGCCCGTAATCGAGATGGAGCGGACCTGCGTCGGTCGCGGTGATGAACGGAAGGTTGATCTGAGTCTGCTGGACCTGCGACAGTTCGATCTTGGCTTTCTCGGCTGCTTCCTTCAGTCGCTGGCCAGCCATGGAATCACTACCGAGGTCGACTCCGTGATCGTTCTTGAAACTCGTGACGAGCCACTCGATGACCGCATCGTCCCAGTCGTCTCCACCGAGGCTGGTGTCGCCGTGGGTCGAGCGAACTTCGAACACACCGTCGCCGATCTCGAGCACCGAGACGTCGAACGTGCCGCCACCGAGGTCGAACACCAAGATCGTCTGGTCTTCGTCGCTCTTGTCCAGACCGTACGCGAGGGCGGCCGCCGTTGGCTCGTTGATGATTCGGAGAACCTCGAGCCCAGCAACCGTGCCGGCTTCTTGTGTTGCGGTGCGCTGGGCGTCATCGAAATACGCTGGGACGGTGATGACAGCCTGTGTCACGGACTCACCGAGATATGCCTCGGCATCACGCTTCAGCTTCATCAACGTCCGCGCGGAGATCTCCTGCGCGGTGTAGTTCTTGCCGTCGATATCGATCTTCCAGCCGGTGCCCATGTGGCGCTTGACCGAGCGGATCGTGCGATCAGGGTTCGTTATGGCTTGTCGCTTTGCGACTTCACCGACGAGTACTTCGCCATCCTTTGCGAATGCGACCACCGACGGCGTGGTTCGCGATCCTTCTGAGTTTGCGATCACGACTGGATCGCCTCCCTCGAGAACGCTAACCACAGAGTTGGTGGTTCCGAGGTCGATTCCTACTGCCTTGGACATGGGGTGTTGCTCCTGAGTGTCTACGGTGAGACTTGCGTGGACAGCGCTCAAGTGTAGAAGTCGAATTCGGTCACGGAGCGTTTTCACGCCGAACCGATTTGCGGGCTTCTACCCGAGAGCGAAATCCTTAGTCACATACACTCAACTTTGGGGCAGTGGATTTATTCCCCTACACCTCGACCCTTCCCGTCGAGAACCGCGAAAATCGACATGCTCGATCGCCTCCGGCTCACTCCCCTCCCGCCTGAGGCGTTTCCTCGATGCGTACAGGCACACAGGTGGGTCTGCGCCGACAGCGACAGCGGAGCTGGAGCCAGCTGAACGCAAGAGCTTGTATACGCACCGACACCCGCCAGCACCGGAGTGAGGAGGGACGACGAACGGCGCGGGGCCTCCGTCAGTCCGCAGAGCATCCAAAGCGAAGCGACGGATCGCGATTGCCGGGAGCGAGGAACGAGCGGGTCAGATTGTGATCAAGCTGGGGTCGTAGTCGGCGGGGGCTTGGAACCCGAGCAGATTGATCAGCGTGGCTGCGACGTTGCTCAAACCCGCACCTTCTGGTGGTGCAAGCGTGTAGCCGACGTCGCCAGAAGCGTCGAATATCGCGAATGGCACTGGCGAGAGTGTGTGGCTCGTGAGAGGCGTCCGGACGCCATTCTTCTCGGTGTACATGATGTCGGCGTTCCCATGGTCAGCGGTGAAGACCAAGGTGCCGCCGAGTTCAGCGATGACGTCGAGGAGTTGACCGACACACTCCTCGAGCACCCGGATCGCCTCGATTGTTGCAGTGAGGTCGCCCGTGTGTCCCACCATGTCTGGATTCGGAAAGTTCAGTCGGCCCCAGTCGTAGTCACCGGATCGCAAGAGCTCGATCGTCTTGTCAGTGATCTCGCGAAGCTTCATCGCCGGCGTCTTGTTGAATTCGACGTTGTCGGACGGGATCTCGACATAGGTCTCGAGCGTTTCATCGATGTATCCAGATCGATTGCCGTTCCAGAAATAGGTCACATGCCCGAACTTCTGTGTCTCGCTGATCGCGAAGCTGCGCATCCCTGAAGCACACAAGAACTCACTCATGGTTCGGTCGATCGCGGGTGGAGCGACAAGGTAGTGCTTGGGGACGAGAGCGTCGCCGTCGTACTGCAACAAGCCGACGAAGTTCACCGCTGGGTTGCGCCCACGATCGAAGTTGGAGAACTCGGGATCCTCATATGCCCGGCTGATCTCGATGGAGCGATCACCGCGGAAGTTGAACAACACGACCCCGTCACCATCGTGCATCCGCCCGATGGGTGAACCGACCTCGTCGACGACGACAAAACTCTCCAGGTACTGGTCGCCAACGTCGGATTCGGAGTACATGGTTTCGACAGCGGATCGTGCTGAACGAAATGCTCGGCCCACGCCATTCGTGTGTGCGTCGTACCCGCGGCGCACCATGTCCCAATCGGCGCCGTACCGATCCATCGTGATCGTCATCCGCCCACCACCGGATGCGATTCGATAGTTGGCACCCGGATGCACAGCGTTGATCTCGGCGAGCACAGCCTCTGTCGCCTCGACGTAGGTCAGCGCTGATCGAATCGCCACATCGCGACCGTCGTGCAGAATGTGCACTGCGCAGTCCGTGACCCCGTCGCGCGCAGCGGCGCGCAGCATCGCGTACAAATGGTCGGTGTGGGAATGGACGTTTCCATCGGAGTGAAGTCCGAGAAAATGAAGCGTGCCGGCGCGGCCAGACGCGACCACGCTGTGCCATTCGGAAGCCTCGAACATGGAGTCGTCAGCGATCGCTTTGTTGACGAGCTTCGCACCTTGAGCAAAAACCCTGCCGGCACCAAGCGCGTTGTGACCTACCTCGCTGTTTCCCATGTCTCCGTCGGTGGGCAGACCGACCGCAGGGCCGTGTGCCAGCAGCTCGGTCGACAACGGTGAGTGCATCAGCGCGTCGAGCCGAGGAGTGTGGGCTTCGGAGATCGCATTGCTCGGCCCGGCATCAGCACACCCGAATCCGTCGGCAATCACGAGCAGGAGTGGGCTGCGACGGATCATCGAATCGAGCGGTTCGAGCGGAGGCGTCATCCCTTCACCATAGAAAGTCGTCCGCCCGAATGACAGACTGGGGTATGACTCGCACAAACTTGCTGTCCGCCGACGATCTCGAAGATGCCCTGATTCTCTTGCACTCCGACTGGTCTGTGTCTTCGGAAGGAACCCTTCACCGGGAGCTGAGGTTTGCCGACTTCGCCGCCGCATTCGGTTTCATGAGCGAGATCGCGATCGTCGCCGAAAAGCTTGATCACCATCCCGAATGGTCGAACGTCTACAGCACCGTCAAGATCGATCTCACGACACACGACGCGGGAGGCCTCACGCAACTCGACGTCGCTCTCGCTACTGCCGTCGATGCTGCCGCACTCGGCTCGCGTTAGGGGAGCACGTGGTCAGGACACTCGCACTGGCATGAGCAGGTACAAGAAATCAGCCGAGTCTGCTCCACGCATCACCGCCGGTTTGAGTGGATCAACAGTCTGCAATGTGATCTCTTCGCCAGGGGTCACTTCGATGCCGTCGATCAGATAATCGGGGTTGAACGCAACGGTCAGCTCATCCCCGTCGTAGGACGCGTCCAGGACCTCTTGTGCTTGGCCGACGTCTTGGGTGACCGCAACGAGCTCGAGTGTGTCAGCACGCATATTCAGTCGAATTGGTGTGGCCTCTTGGGCCATCAAACGAACGCGTCGAACAGCGTCGAGCAGTTCTGATCGATTCACGGTGAGCTCGTTGGGATAGGTGTCCGGGATGAGGCCGCGGTAGTTCGGGAATTCGCCTTCGATCAACCGGGTCACGACCTGGGTACCACCGACTTCGAAGCTCGCATCTCGTTCCCCGAGTCGGAGTGCGACGGTTTCGTTTTCACCGAAGACTCGGTTCAGTTCTGCCAGCGCACGAGAAGGAACCAGCACAGACTGATCCCCCGACAGCACCGAGGTCCCGGGCAGATCTCGAACGGCCAAGCGATAGGAGTCGGTGGACACGAGGCGGAGCCCTTCGCCCTCAGCGGCCAAGAGGACGCCGGTCAGAATCGGACGCGAGTCATCGCTGGACGCAGCTTTCACGACCTGTTTCAGCGCATCTGACAAATCCGCGGCATTGAGCGTGACTTCATCTCCCTCTGGGGAACCGAGACGAGGAAAGTCATCGGCAGGAATTGTGCGCATCGAAAACTCGGACCGACCAGCAGTGATCTGTACCTCGTCACCCTCGACGACTACATCGACGGCCCCAGGTCCCAACGCTCGCACGATGTCAGCGATCAGCTTTGATGGGATCACCACGACACCATCGGTATCGCCCGCCACGGTCAGCTGCTGCGAGATTGTCAGGTCGAGGTCAGACCCGGTGACTCGCAGCTCGTCGCCAGTCAGTTCGAGATGCAGACCAGACAACGCAACGTTGCCTGCACGTCCGCCAACAGCACGACCAGTGGTGCTCAGGGCTTCGAGAAGTACGTCGCGTTCACATCTGAATTTCATCGTTCCACATCTCTTTGTAGGTCAGGATTGGATTCGGTAATGGAGAAAGTAGGCGTGTGGATTGTGGACAAGGGTCATTTGCGACTGATTTCTGAACGATTCCTCGTGCAGTGTCTATCCACCAACGTCCACAGGATTGTACGGATCGAACATACGCGCGGTGCATATCCTGCGGAGTACCCACATCTTTGGGTGCTAGCTCCACAGGTGAGTTCGCGTAGTTTGGTCGAGTTTTCCACAAGATATCCCCACCTGTGAACACTGGGCGCGCGAATTTCATCACCGATTGGACTTCTTTATACGCGTTGTGAGCTCCGTGACCTGGTCATAGATCTGGCGCCGTTCGGCCATGAGATTGCCGATCTTGTCGACGGCATGGATGACGGTGGTGTGGTCGCGTCCTCCGAACTCACGAGCAATCGCGGGATAGGACAGGTCGGTGGCCTCGCGGAACACGTACATGGCGACCTGACGAGCAGTGACCAATGGTCGCCGGCGGCTGGCACCGATGATTTCGTCGACTGGGAAGCCGAACATGTCCGATGTTTCGTTCAAGATCATCGATGGGGTGATCTGTCGGGGCTGTTTCGAACTGAGTAGGTCACCGAGTACTCGTTGGCACAAGTCGATCGTGAGCGTTTCGCCGGTGAGGTTCGAATATGCCGTGACACGAATGAGTGCGCCTTCGAGTTCTCGGATGTTGTCGGTGACACGCTCGGCGATGAACATCAAGACGTCGTGTGGAATGTCACCTTTCGCGATCTCGGCCTTCTTTTGCAGGATGGCAAGTCGCGTTTCGATATCGGGTGGTTGAATGTCGGTGATCAGCCCCATCTTGAATCGGCTGCGAAGTCGATCTTCGAGCGTTGGGATGCTGTCTGGAGGGCGGTCGGACGTCAACACGATCTGTCTGTTCGCTTGATGCAACGTGTTGAACGTGTGGAAGAACTCTTCTTGGAGGCCTTCTTTGCCCTCGACGAATTGAATGTCGTCGACGAGGAGCACGTCGATCTCTCGGTATCTGCGTTTGAATTGAATCGTCGTGTTTTGCCGGATGGCATCCACGAACTCGTTGAGGAACGTCTCGGTGGAGACATAACGAACGGAGAAGTGTGGGTAATGGGTGTTGACGTAGCTGGCGATCGCCCGTAGCAGGTGTGTCTTGCCCAACCCTGCGTCCCCGTAGATGAACAGTGGGTTGTACGACTTGGCTGGAGTTTCGGCTACGGACAACGCGGCGGCGTGGGCGAATCGATTGCCCGTGCCCGTGACGAAGTCGTCGAAGGTGTAGCGATTCTGGCCAGCATCGAATCCATTGCTTGGCGACTTGGTGGAGATCGTCTCTGCTGCCTCGGCGGCGGACAGGTCTGGAAGGTGAACCTCGATCCGAGGCTGCTCGGTAGTGAGATCCAATGCTGTTGAATCGATCCCAAGAAGCGTCTGCTCATCGACCCGGACCTGGAGGTCCATCTCGAGTGGGCCGTTGTTCGACTCGGTGATCGCATCTCGCACGATGCCGAGGTATCGCGCTTCGATCCGGTCCTTCACCACGCGAGACGGAACAGCGACAGTGATCTCGTCGGTGGTCAGGTCGATCGCCACGAGTTCACGAAAGGTCGTATTCCAAACCACGTCTGAGACTTGTGCTCGGATGAGATCGGAACACGTGTCCCACAACTGGTCTGCCGTTAGCACGTTCGTTCACTCCACCTTGTTTCCACAGCACGCTCCACAGATGTGGACAGCCTTGGACCTCTTACCCTCGCGCGTCGCCCAACCGCGCGCCAACCGGGTGTGGATAACCCCAAGAAACGTTGGAATTGCGCGCGACTCGCCGACCACGAACGCGACCCTTGCACGCAAGCTCCTCGACGGTGAATCGGGCGAGATGGTTGGAACGCGTACCCGCGCGGCCGTAACATTGGCTGGTTCTCTTTCAGCGAGGGGCGCGCGTGTGTCCCACCCCGACAGCCATGGCATGTGATGCCATTGGTGTGCATCGGTCCTTCGCCCAGACGATTTGGAGAAGAGATGAAGCGCACGTATCAGCCAAATGTCCGCAAACGGTCGAAGAAACACGGCTTTCGCCAGCGGATGTCGACCCGCGCTGGCCGAGAGATCCTGAAGAATCGTCGCCGTAAGGGCCGCCACAAGCTGTCGGCTTGATCTCGGGGATATCTGACCGAGCCGAACTTGTTCGGCTTCGATCGGATGGTCTGCACGTTCGATCTCGAGACTTGCGATGCAGGTATCTTCTTGTGAGAACGGACGCTGATTCGACCCAGACCCCGCGGATTGCGTACTCGATTTCTCGCAAGGTAGGGAACGCAGTGGTGCGAAACCGTATTCGGCGCCGGCTTCGGGCGATCTTCAGTGAGGTCCTGGGCATCGAGAACGCTCCACGGTTGGCGGCGGCGATGGTCATTGTGTTGCCAGGTGCTCACGAGCTGCAATTTTCCGAGCTTCGGAATCAGGTGTTGGAACTCATGAAAAAGATGGAAAAATCAGTCGAGAGTGTCTCGTGAAACGGGTTTCTCGCGGCCTGATATCGATCTATCACGCGTGGTCGTCGACTCGACCGCCGACATGTCGATACTCGCCGACGTGCTCTCATTACACGGACGACGCCATCGCTGAGTTCGGATTTCTCCGAGGATCTTGGCTCGGTCTGCGCCGTATTTGTCGTTGCCATCCTTGGGGTGGACATGGATTTGACCCAATTCCCGCTCGGAAGGCGAACTGATGTTCGATCTTATCGCAAACCTGCTGTCGTTCTTCTACGACCTCAACAACTCGTATGTCGTTGCCATCGTCTTGTTGACCTTGGTCGTACTGGTGATCTCCACTCCGCTCACGCTGACGGGCACGAAGTCGATGCTCAAGATGCAGTTACTCCAGCCGGAGCTGAAGGCGATTCAGAACAAGTACGACAAGGACGAGCGCGAGGCGATGAACGCCGAAATGATGGAGTTCTATAAAGCGAACAACATCAATCCCGTTGGCGGCTGTATCCCGATGCTGTTTCAGATTCCCGTGTTCTTGGTCTTGTACCGCGTGATCATTGGAATCACCCGCCGCGCAACTGACGTCGGAACCGAGTTTGGCGAAGTCACTGGCTCTCTAGCGGGTGGTACTGCTCCCGAGGTCATCGATCTTGGCGAGAACCGTCTGTTCAACCCCGCATATGTCAGCGAGGACACGCAACTCTTCGAAGACCTCTCCAACACCAGCGAGATGAACAGCATGGGGTTCGATCTCGCCCGCTCGGCGAGCCAGGTGCTCGGCGACGGCATTATCGACGCGCTCCCCTACCTTCTGCTCGTGTTGGTCGTTGGCATCTCGGGATGGGTGCAACATCAGATGATTCGGAAGCGCCAGACGGGCGCGGCAGTCAATCCAACGCAGGAAATGATCATGAAGTTCATGCCCTTCTTCCTGCCCGTGTTCGCGTTCACGCTTCCTGCCGCCATCGTGTTCTACTTCCTCGTGTCCAACTTGTACCGGATTGCGCAGCAGTACTACATCACGCGCTCGATGTATCACGGCGAAGACTCGCTCGGCGGACAATTGCGAAAGAACCGTGAGGACTCACCCCGGGACTCCAAGAGCAGTTCGGGTAAAGGTGGCGGCAGCAAGGGTAGTAACACAAAGAACTCTCGTTCGACAAAGAACAACTCGAAAACCAGTAGCCCAAAGAAGAACGGGTCTAGTGGAGCAAAGAAGAAATCGAAGACGTCAACGGCAGCGCAGACGGGCGCACCTGGTCGCAACTCAAGCGGCAGGCAAGCTAGTGCTCGCGCAAGTGTCCAGCCGAAGGCGCGCAAGAAGAAGAAGAGGTAGAAATGGACTGGATTACCACGTCGGGTAGAACGCTCGATGAAGCAAAGAGCCATGCGCTCGACCAACTTGGGATCGTTGCTGACGAGGCTGAGTTCGATGTTGTGAACGATGTCGAGAAAGGATTGTTCGGCCGCGTCAAGAACGAGGCCAGAATCCGTGCACGTGTTCGCCCCAAACAGACGGCCACCAAAGATGACCGTGGTCGTCGACGAACTGGTGGGGGTGGAAGTGGTCGAAACCGCAATCAAAAAGCAGGGTCACGTTCCAGCAAGGGCGGGAACGAGGAAGGCAAGCGCGGAGGAGCGAAGGCCGCGGCGAAGTCTGGTGGCTCCAACAGGAACGACTCAGCCAAGGGCAAGTCGTCCCGTGACAATAACGATTCGACGACTTCTGATGCTGTCGCCCCGAGCGAACAGTCGTCGAAGTCGAAGGGCGAGGCGAAGAAATCTGGCGGCGATGGTCGTCAGGGAGGTACGTCTGGTGGAAATCGTGACAAGGCAAGCAGCCCTCCTCGGAGTGGCGATCAGACAACTGGTGACAACGGGAAGAGGGACTCCGTGGATGAACAAATGAGCAGAAGCGATCAGGAGAAGGCAGCCAGAGAGTTTCTCGAGGGCGTGCTTGGAGCATTCGAGATGGATGGCTCGGTCGCCGTAGTTGCCGAAGAAGTCGATGATGACGCCATCGAGCTGGAAGTAACTGGCAGCGAACTAGGTCTTCTCGTTGGACAAAAGGGTGTCACCCTCAATGCGTTACAGGAATTGACTCGGACTGTTGTTCAACGCAAGTCAGATGGTGCAAAGACAGATCGGCTACGTGTAGACGTGGCCGGTTACCGCGCTCGTCGTACAGCTGCACTTCGGGGATTCGCTGCACAGATCGCCGCCGATGTCATTGAATCAGGTACCGAGAAACTACTCGAGCCAATGGGGCCCGCTGACCGCAAAGTCGTGCACGACGCCGTGAACGAGATCGACGGCGTCGAGACTGGCTCGGAGGGTGAAGAGCCGAGAAGGCGAGTGGTTATTCGCCCACTCTGATACACAGAGTGCATGCGTTCTGCCGAAGATGTGCTGTTGGAGGGGATTCGAGCGGGTCAGTTTGGTGGTGAAAGCAAACCCCATGGCGAACACGCCATGGGGTTTGTTGCTTTTTCGAGCACCCCACACGCGGTGTTTGTTGGAGACGTTGTTGACCTCGGCTCTGGGGCTGGACTTCCGGCGCTCGTTCTCGCAGACGCCTTCGAGGACACACGCTGGACGCTGATCGAGCGACGACAGGGACGCACCGAGCTCCTCACTCGTGCGGTTCATCGACTGAGGTTACAGGATCGAGTCTCCGTCGTTGCCGAAGACGCCGCACTCGTGGGCCGAGGTCCACTGCGCGGATGTGCGGATTGGGTGACTGCACGATCGTTTGGTCCTCCCGGCGATACGGCGGAGTGTGCGAGCCCATTTCTTCGTACGGGTGGCTCATTGCTTGTGAGTGAGCCGCGTTCGGGTGATCTGGAGCGCCGATGGCCAAAGGCTGGACTAGAACGAACCGGCCTGGAGTTCGAGGAGAGCTGGATGACGCCGTCTGGAAAGTATGCGCGGTTCCGTCGGACACCACAAGAGATCCCCGACCTTCCCCGACGCGGTGCCCGTAAGACGCTGCTGTTCTAAAGAACCAACACGCCGCGGTTCTCGCGATCTCCCCCGGGGTCCTGGGTGTCCGCCTGGTTGTTTCACGTGAAACAACCAACCACGTGTATCCAACTGCGTACAGATGAAGGTTTCACGTGAAACACCTGGACGGCTGCACACTGAGCTGTTGCTGCTGTTGCTCACGTGCCTGAAGAGAATTTTGTTGACTGTCACCACCATGATGATGCGAAGAGGTACGGTTGTTGGATATGACCTCCTCGGAACTGATCGCGCAATCAAAGACCCGAGTCATTGCAATTGCGAATCAAAAGGGCGGTGTGGGCAAGACCACAACAACCGTCAATCTTGGTGCCGCTCTCGCTGAGCTCGGGCAACGTGTGCTTCTCATCGATCTCGACCCCCAGGCAAATGCCTCCACGGGGCTTGGGATCAACCCTCGGGCTATCGAGAAGAATATGTACGACGTGTTGCTGGGGGATACCCCACTTGAAGACACACTCGAACCCGTCGCTGATGTTGAAGGGCTCTTTGTTGCACCATCCAGCCTCGATTTGGCGGGGGCAGAGATCGAGTTGGTGCCAGGCTTCAATCGCGAGCGGCGATTGATCGATGCCCTTGCCCCCATCGTCGGCGACTACGACTATGTGTTCATCGACTGTCCCCCGTCGCTCGGGCTTCTCACGATCAACGCACTTGTGGCTGCGACCGAGGTCCTCGTGCCGATTCAATGTGAATACTATGCGTTGGAAGGGGTCGGGCAGCTCGTTCGTAATGTAGAGCTGGTCCGAAAGAGCCTCAATCAGAGTCTCGAGATCTCAACCATTGTTCTCGTGATGTACGACGCCCGGACAAAGCTGGCAGGTCAGGTCGTCGACGAGGTGAGGAACCACTTTGGAGAGAAGGTCTGCAAGATTGTGATTCCCCGCGTGGTGCGTCTCTCCGAGGCACCCTCGTATGGTCAACCAATCACCGTCTTCGACCCGGAAAATCGTGGAGCGCAGGCGTACCGAGACCTTGCGAACGAAGTACTTGGCAACGAACTCAATCTCGATGACGACAACGTTCCGAGTTCGGGTGGCGTTGAGATCGTTCCCGAACGCGAGAGCGACCCTGCACCCGATGACCTCGCACCCGATGACCCTGCACCCGATGACCCTGCACCCGATGACCCCGCACCCCCGCAGCCGCAATTGGGTCTCGATGAACCAACTGCAGCGCCGATCAAGCGACCAAGCGGGCTTGGGGCAACAATGATTCTGGGCGGCAGCCCAGAGGTGATGCCTGAAGCTGACAGCGAGACCCTGGAGGAAAACGAATGACGCGACAAAGTGGTCTTGGACGGGGCCTCGGGGCGTTGATTCCCTCCGATGTAACTGACAATCCGGATGCAACATTTCAAACCATCGCTGTCACATCGATTCATGCCAACGCGTATCAGCCACGCGAGCACTTCGACGAAGAAACCCTCGATGCGTTGACGAGTTCGGTTCGCGAGCTAGGAGTCCTCCAGCCACTCCTCGTACGCAAGGATGGCGACGGGTATCAGTTGATTGCGGGTGAGCGTCGGTGGAGGGCAGCCAAGCGGGCTGGTCTGCAGGACGTTCCCGTCATCGTCCGGGTAGCCGATGACATGGCATCCCTCGAGCAGGCCCTGGTAGAGAACCTCCATCGTCAAGATCTGAATGTTCTCGAAGAGGCGGCAGCGTATCAGCAGTTGGCGGACGACTTTGACCTGACCCAGGCAAAGATTGCCAAACGCGTCGGAAAGTCTCGCTCGGCAGTGGCGAACACATTACGACTACTCACGTTACCTACAGCAGTGCAGCGGTATGTGTCCGATGGTCGATTGAGCGCTGGTCACGCTCGTGCGATCCTCGCGCTGGAGACCGAAGCCGAGCAGAAAGCACTAGCCGATCGCATCGTGTCTGACGGTCTATCGGTCCGCGACACCGAACAGATCCTGAAGGGTGAGGGCAAAGATGCTGTCACTTCTCCGATCGACGCGCCTGAGCCGGCGAGCGCGCGAGCGCGACCCGCTCTCGGCACAACGCGGGCTCCTGCGATTCTCGAGCTGGAGCGACTCCTGTCCGAGCGTCTGGAGACGAGCGTCGGGGTATCTCTAGGTGCCAAGAAGGGCAAGATCCTCATCGACTACGCGGACCTTGACGATCTCGAACGTATCTATCGAATCATCGCCCCCTGACCTGATATCGAACATACGTTCGAGATCAGTTAGACTGGGACGTCCGACGCGTTCTATGTCTCTTCCCCATGTTCGATCCACCGGGTGAGTGCGTCATAGATGGCCGATGCAATCGATCCCGTGATTGTCTCCAAGTCATCTTTGGGGCCGATACGAAACACGACAGCGGGCATACGGGTTTCGCGTAACACCGGCGATCGAGTGCCCATCGTCTCCCCAGGTGTGCGAAGCGCAATGGACAACGTGTCTATCGCGAGGTTCGCAAGATCTTGACCACCATATGACGAGAACGAGTCCGTTTCGTAGAACGACGCCGTGCACCGGTCATCGTCGGTTGCAATGAAGCCCAGATAGATCTCGGCATCAAACTGGTTCGCCGCTCGAGCGTGGGTGGAGCCGTCGAGGTGATGCAACAACAGGACTCGGGCACCTTCGCGGCGCAACCGACTCCCCACGTCCCCAATGATGCTGGGGGAGTGTCCAAGGTCGCCAACGACCACGCGACGGCCCACGAGACCAATCCTGCCTCGTCGAAGACGCTCTTGTTCTCGGATCGCGGCCACTGGGCGAGCTGCGTTTGCGGAGAGCCGAAGGCGCGTGAGTGTTGCGCACGTTGTGGGTCCTGCCACACCGTCTACAGGCAGCCCGGCATTGCGTTGAAAGTCAGCAACAGCATCTTCGGTCTCGGGACCAAAGATGCCGTCGATCCAACCCGTGTCAAAGCCCAAGCTGCCGAGGAGGAGTTGGAGCTCAGCAACATCATCACCGCGCATGTTGGGGGTTCGCCTACACATGAGGCGCTCTCCGAAGTAGTGCGCGGCCTCGGCGAGAGATCGCCACGTTTCGTCGTCGACAACACCAGTGGGTTCGAGCCCCCGCCGGCGCTGAAACGCGACAAGCGCGTCATGGGTTGTGCCTCCGAAGCGATCGAGATGAATCGTTTCGACTGCGTAGCCGGCGATTGTGAGCTGTGCGTGGAGGTCGACGACACTGTCACCGACATCACCACGTTTCAATCGAGGCAGCTCAACGACATTCACCTGGCCACACTACTTCCAGGACCAATAGGGGGTGAGTTACAGATATTCGGCGAGCTCTCCGAGAATTGCGGCCTTTGGTTTCGCCCCGACAATCTTCTTCACGGGTTCGCCATCCTTGAACAAGATCATCGTCGGGATGCTCATGACCTCGTACTGGCGAGCAGTGTCGGGGGCGTCATCGACATTGAGCTTTGCGATTCTGACGCTGCCGGCCTGTTCATCGGCGATCTCATCGAGGATCGGAGCGATCATCTTGCACGGTCCGCACCACTCGGCCCAAAAGTCAACGAGGACGGGTTCGCCCTTTTCAGAGATGGTGTCCGAGAAGTTCTCGTCGGACAGGATGGTTACGTTTTCTGAGGCCACGGGGGGTCCTTTCATCGACCTTCGTACTGGAACCAGTATGACGGCTCTGGCATTCCCTTGCTTCGGTCAATCTTGGTCTTCTAGCCACCGTTCGGCTTCGAGGGCGGCTTGGCAGCCCGAACCCGCCGCCGTGATGGCTTGGCGGTAATAGTCGTCTTGTACGTCTCCTGAGGCGAACACACCAGGGATGTTCGTTGCAGTGCGTCCAGGCTCGGTAAGGAGATATCCGTTGTCCTTCATGTCGAGCTGTCCGGTGAACAGTCCCGTGTTGGGCGTGTGTCCGATCGCGATGAACAATCCGGTGACCGGGAGTTCCGAGATTGATCCATCGACGGTGCTCTCGACCTTGACCCCTGAAAGTTTCGAGTCACCCAGGTACTCGACGACCCGTGCATTCCAGACGAACTCGATCTTGGGATTGGACATCGCGCGGTCTTGCATGATCTGTGATGCACGGAGTTCGTCCCGTCGGTGCACGACATAGACCTTTGATGCGAAGCGACTCAAGAAGTTGGCCTCTTCGAGTGCCGAGTCTCCGCCGCCGACCACGGCGATCTCTTGATCTCGGAAGAAGAAGCCATCGCAGGTCGCACAGGTGGAAAGTCCGTGGCCGATCAGCTCTGTCTCGCGAGGTAGTCCGAGCATGATCGACTGTGCGCCCGTCGACACGATCATCGTGTGCGCGAGGTGTGTTGGTTCAGCAGCGTCGGGATCTCCGACCCATATCTTGAACGGACGTTCGGACAGGTCGACCTTGGAGACCTTGACGGTCTGGACCTCGGCGCCGAATCGTTGCGCCTGAGATCTGAAGTTCATCATCAGCTCGGGGCCCATGATCCCGTCGGGAAAACCGGGAAA
>CAJQNJ010000046.1 GCA_905479685.1 uncultured Acidimicrobiales bacterium | reverse complement strand
GGTCAGCAACACATTGGCGAATGTGGGAAGGAACGAGCGATCCATGTCGACGAGGTGTTTGGCCATCTGTTTGAAGAAGACGACCGGTACGTCGTAGTCGGCGAGCATCAGATCGCGCACGACGGCATCGCCGTCATTGTCCTGCGACGCCATCACCTCGAGATCTCCAGGGTGGCGACGCCCGGTGACTCGCAAGTAGTGGCCGTAGATGGGTTCGTCGAAAACGATGGTGTCGCTGCGTTCGCGCCACGAGTACATCATCGCGGTCGACAAGTTTCGTGGACTGGACCACATATTGATGCGAAGCGTCATGGTGTTGGGGTGATGCGAAGCGTCATGGTGTTGGGGTGATGCGGAGCGTCATCTTCTGGCGAGGTCCTCGTCGATCGCTGCACGGTAGAGGTCGATCAGCCGGGCGGTCATCGGGCCCATGCCGGAGCCATCGCCGATCGTCCGGCCATCAACTTCACGAACAGGGGTGAGTCCACCGAATGTGCCGGTCACGAACACTTCCTCGGCCGCGTATACGTCGGTGAGCGAGAAGTTCTTCTCGAGTGCCACGATGCCCGCATCACGCGCCGTCTCGAGGACTAGCGCCCGAGTGATCCCGGGAAGGTTGTAGAAGCCCGTCGACGTCCAGACTTCGCCACGTCGGACGATGAAGAAATTGGTGGCATTACATGTGGCCACGGCGCCGTTCACGTCGAGCATGAGCGCCTCGTCGGCGCCGGCGCCGACCGCCTGGATGAGCGCGATGACCTCGTGCAGCTTCGAATGGCAATTGAGGTTCTGATCGAGCACATCGGGGCCTGGCCGACGCACGGTCGCTGTGAACAGCGAGATCCCTTCGGTCGCGACGGTCGGATCGGCCAACTTGTGCTCAGCGATGATCACCATGTTCGGACCACCGATCACATTCGATGGATGCTGCGATGGTGTCTTCTTGTCACCTCGGGTGATCATGAGTCGCACGTGTACGTGGTCATCCATGCCGTTTTGATCGACGGTCAGACGAAGTGCGGCCTCGATCTCTTCGCGGGTTCCGATGTCGAGATCGATCGCCTTGGCCCCGGTGAACAGGCGATCCATGTGGCGGTCGAGAAAGGCGAACTCGCCGTGGTGAAGCCGGATTCCCTCCCAGATCCCGTCTCCGACGAGGAACCCGCTGTCGAATACCGAGATCTTCGCCTCCGCTCGCGGGAAGAACTCGCCGTTGATGTAGATCTCGACATCAGCGTTGCGCTCATCGGCGACTGCGGCATGCGTGCTCTTGGTCATC
This sequence comes from uncultured Acidimicrobiales bacterium, assembly GCA_905479685.1. Taxonomy (GTDB): domain Bacteria; phylum Actinomycetota; class Acidimicrobiia; order Acidimicrobiales; family SHLQ01; genus SHLQ01. The sequence continues at coordinate 5,395 of CAJQNJ010000046.1, read as the reverse complement.
TGCGGAACGTTATCGCTCAACGGTGCTCGGGGCGCCAGTGAGATTTCCGAATCGGTGAAGGGTCCTCGTCATCGATTGTTCTCGCAGATAGTGGAGCAGTTCGAGCCGACCGACTCCCAGGACCGGCGCGGTCGCGAGATGCACGTGGCAATCGTTGGCTGACCGGCGTAACACTTCACCAACGTCGTCTCCCAACACCCGCATCCGAGTGACCCCGAGCTGATCGAGCCGCTGCGCCAGCTCCGCCTGACTCTCGTTCTCGGCGTCACTTTCGATCAACTTCACGCCACACACCGCTGCGGCCTTGCGCACGTGGGACATCTCCGTCGGAATCGCTTCTGGCCCGATGCGAAGCAAAATCTGGTCGAGCGGTCGGTATCTGAACACGTTGGCCTCGCAGAACAACCCGGTGGGATCATGTTCCACCGAGAAGTGGGTCTGCCACGCCGACTCGTAGTCGTCCTCGGTGTTTGCCTCGTCCACCTCGGACCAGGTGCCGAGCTGCGATACATAGTTCGGACCGCCCGCTTTGGCGCCGCCACCTACGGCCGACCGTTTCCAGCCTCCAAATGGCTGGCGTCGCACGATGGCCCCGGTGATCGGACGGTTCACATATCCGTTCCCGACTTCGATTTCGTGAGACCACCTGTCGATTTCGGCCGGATCCAGCGTGTGGATTCCACCGGTCAGCCCGAACGCACTCGAATTCGCGATCGCGATCGCTTCGTCGAGGTCTTCGGCGTGCATGAGGCCCAACACCGGTCCGAAACACTCCGTGCCATGGAACCACGATCCCGAGGTCACGCCGATTCGAACCCCGGGTGTCCAGAGACTGTTGCGATCGTCGAGGCAGCGCGGCTCGACCAACCATTCCTCACCAGCGTCGAGCGTCGTGAGACCTCGAATCAAGCGATCATTTGCAGGCCCGATCAGGGGGCCCATCGTGGTTTCGAGGCTCGTGGACTCCCCCACTGCGATGCTTTCTACGGCATCGATCAGCTGCCGACGGAAGCGATCTGAGGAATAGACATCGCCCACGAGAATTGCAAGGCTCGCCGCCGAACACTTCTGTCCGCTGTGGCCAAAGGCGGAGGCCACGAGGTCTGCCACAGCCAGATCGATGTCGGCATTCGGGGTGATGATGAGCGCGTTCTTCCCCGATGTCTCAGCGAACAGCTCGAGATCAGGCTTCCACGATCGAAAGAGATCGGCCGTCTCGCCAGCTCCGGTCAAGATCACACCGTCAACTCCAGTGATGAGCCGTTGCCCCACCTCGTTGTCTGGAGTCCGTATGAAGCGCAGAACGTCTCGTGGTACACCACCAGCCCAGCACGCCTCGGCCACGATCTCGGCACACCGAGCGGTCTCTGGTGCCGGTTTGAACACCACGGTGTTTCCCGCTGCCAGGCTGGCCGTCACTCCACCGGTCGGTATGGCGACCGGGAAGTTCCACGGAGGGATCACCCCAACCACACCAAGAGGCGTGAAGCGGACACCTTCGTGCTGTTCGAGCTCGGCTGCACAGTCTGCGTACCAGCGAGCGAAATCGATCGCTTCGGCGACTTCGCCGTCTGCCTCGGCGAACGTCTTGCGCGCCTCGTGCATCATCGTCGAGATCAGCTCGCCTCGTCGGGCAGCGAGCTCGTCACCGACTCGATGAAGGATCAACTGGCGAGCCGTTGGAGTTGTCGCCGACCAACTCGTCGATGCCTGCCTGCATGCGCTGATGATGTCGTCGATTGTTGTACCGACCTCGGTGATCGGTTCGGTTGGCGTGGTGGGCGGCATTGCACAAACGTGGTCGATCCATCTTCGATTGGCAGGGAGAACCGGGTCGGTTTCGGGCTCGTTCACGAAGGATTCGCCGATGCTGTACGCAGGTTTGGGCGGGGTATTCCGATCCTGCGTCCGTCGAGCCCCGGCGTACAACGTGCTGCGCAACGCCAGCGACGAGCGAAAGATGTCGGCCTGTTCGTCGAACGCCTTCGACGATGGAGCGAGGTCGAACAGATGGCGGAGGAAATTGTCGTCAGATGCGTTCTCCTCGAGACGGCGGAACAGGTAGCTGATCGCAACATCGAAGTCTTCGTCGCGCACGGCGGGTGTGTAGAGCAGCATCGAAGAAGCGCCACTGGTCGTTTCGGCGACCGTTGCCGCTTGTGCCGATGCCATGCCCTGGAGCATCTCGAACTGCACACGGCTCGATACTCCACGCTCCTCTGCGAGCAAATGTGTCCAGGCGATGTCGAAGAGATTGTGGCTTGCGAGGCCGAGCCGAACGCCGCCCATTCGGTCGGGGTCAAGAAGCCAATCGAGGCAACGTTTGTAGTTCGCGTCGGCTTCGACCTTGGACTCGTACGGAGCCTGAGGCCATCCATGCATCGCCGCGTCCACCTTCTCCATCGCCAAGTTCGCTCCCTTGACGAGCCGGATCTTGACCTCGCCTCCACCTGCGGCGTGTCGAGCATTGGCCCATTCGACCAGGCGCTCCATGGCCGGGAATGCGTCCGGAAGATACGCCTGAAGCACGATCCCGGCATCGACCCCGCGATAGGGCTCCTCACCGAGAACGGACATGAACGCGTCGAGCGTCAGGTCGAGATCGTGGTACTCCTCCATGTCGAAATTGACGAAGGTCGGTGGTTGCACCGAGGACGCCTTCTCGATGAGGACTCGCAACCGCTCGGTGACTCGATGCAGGCTGTCGGCATGGGCATAGTGATTGAGCTGTGAGGCCACCGCCGAGATCTTCACGGACACGTAGTCGATGTCTGGCTGATCGAGCAGACCGAGCAGCTCATCGAGGCGACGCTGTGCTTCGCGTTCGCCAAGCACCGCTTCGCCGAGAAGATTCACGTTCAGCGCGTATCCATCGCCGCGTTTCTTTGCCAGATGCGCTTCGAGTTTCGCGTGTTCAGCCGGGGCAACGAGATGGCCGACGATGCTGCGCATCCGGCGTCTCGCCAACGGCATCACAATGCTGGGGAGGTGAGGTCCCACAACTGCACCAGCCCGAAGCAGAGCTTTGTCGACGGGCGAGAGGAATCCGGGTAGTGCGGACGTTCCGACAACCGAGGCCAACTGCATCGCGGCAACCAGATCGTCGTCAGGGCGAATGACGCGATCCACGAACTTCATGACGAAGGCCACCCCGTCGGGATCACTCACGATGCCTTCCAATTGGTCCATCGTCTTTCGATCCGAGCGAGTCTCGAGCTCGTCGGCGCGCTGCAACCATGAACGAACCAGTTCAATCGCAGGATCAGCAAGTTCGTCTACGGGGACGCTGTCGACTGTGCCAGCACGGGACTTCATGCTCACATCGTGCTTGGGATGGCCTGGCTCGTCTTGTACGATCCGGCGCACCATGAACGACGAGACGAACAATGGACGCACGTCGGCCTTCCCATGCCAGAACGAACTGATCGCCCTGTTCGAGTCGCTCGTGCATGTCATGTTCTGTATGAAAGATCTGGATGGGCGATACGTCGAGGTGAATGCTGCGTTCGTTCGGCGCACGGGCAAACAGTCGAAGCGAGAAGTGATCGGAACCCGTGCCACCGACCACTTCCTCCCCGATCTCGCCGAGCGCTATGAAGAACAGGATCGCGAGGTGTTCAACACCGGTGAACCGCTCGTTGATCAGCTCGAGCTGATCAGGCGTACCAACGGTGAACTCGGCTGGTACCTCACGACCAAGCTGCCCGTCGGTGACGTTTCAGACCGACGAAGGCTGGTGGGTTTGGTCTCCGTGAGTCGAGATCTGGACGCACCAAGCGAGGAGAACATCGCCCTCGAACGACTTCAAGACGTCGTTCTCTACGTGCGCAAGCATCTCGGTGAGACCATTCGAGTCGCGACGCTCGCCGAGATAGCAGATTGTTCGGAGTCGCAGTTGGAGCGACGCATGCGGAAGGTGTTCGGCCTCGCAGCGACCCAATACATTCTTCGGGTCCGCGTCGATACCGCCACCAAACTCCTCATCGAGACCGATGAATCCATTGCATCGATCGCGGCAACCTGTGGCTTCTACGACCAGCCCAACTTCACGAGGCGGTTCGCCCGGCTGAGCAACGCCACACCAGCACAGTTCCGTTCCGAGCATCGACGCGGCCAGGCGGAAAGCAGGCCCGACGCGCACCCTGGTTCATAACGGTTTGAGAGTTCCTCAGTTCGCGGTTGCTTCCCCGAGGTACGACTTGCGGAGGTCCGGGTTGGCAAGAAGATTTTCCGCTGTGTCGTCGAGGACGACGCGCCCGGTTTGCAGGACCCAACCACGATCGGCGAGTGAGAGCGCCATGTTTGCGTTCTGCTCGACCATGAAGATCGCAATACCCTCCTCATGGATCTGACGAATCAGCTCGAAGTTGGTTTGCACGAGCGCAGGCGCCAGTCCCATCGATGGTTCGTCCATCAGGAGCACGCGCGGCTGCGCCATCAGCGCACGACCCATAGCCACCATCTGCTGCTCCCCGCCTGACAGGGTGCCCGCCTTCTGGTCGAGACGCTCTTTGACCCTCGGGAACATCGTGTAGATACGTTCGAGGTCTTCAGCGATGCTGGCCTTGTCATCCCTGAGATATGCGCCGAGCTCCAGGTTCTCGAGCACGCTGAGTCGTTTGAACAGCCGACGGTTCTCAGGGACCATCGTCACACCGCGCTCGACGAGATAGGAGGTGGGCTTTCCATTGACCACCTCGCCGTCGAGCAGAACCTCTCCACTTGACGGCGTGACCATTCCGAGGAGGGTCTTCAGCGTGGTCGACTTGCCGCTTGCGTTGCCGCCGAGCAGCGACACCATCTCGCCCGGGTAGATCGCCAGGTTCACATCCTTGAGAATGTGCACCGCCCCGTAATGCGTGTTGACGTTGCGAAACTCGAGAATCGGCGCGCTTTCGTCGGTTGCGACGCTTGTCGTCGTGTCGGGAGACTCGGTGCTGTTTGTCGTGTCGGAGGACACGGAGTCGTCGCTCATGCCTGCTTCTCCAGTGGTCGACCGAGGTAGGCCTCGATGACCTCAGGATTGCTCGACACTTCTTCGAAGCTGCCTTGCGCGAGTGTCTCTCCGTAGTCGAGGCAGACAACCCGGTCCGAAACGTCACGGACCACCTTCATGTCATGTTCGATCATCACGATCGTGAATCCCCACTCGCTTCGAAGTTTGCCGATCAGTTCGGTGAGCTCGGCAGACTCCTTGGGATTCATGCCTGCGACCGGTTCATCGAGAAGAAGCAAGCGAGGTTTGGTCGCCATCGCACGAGCAATCTCCAAGCGGCGACGATTCGCATAACTGAGCACCGAAGCCGGCTGTTCGAGGCGGTACCCGATCAGACGTGATCCGAAGAATCCGAGCACCTTCTCACCGTGTTCGCGAATCTCTTGTTCTTCCTTCTTG
>CAJQNJ010000045.1 GCA_905479685.1 uncultured Acidimicrobiales bacterium | reverse complement strand
AGTCGAAGTCGAAGGTATTCAAATGGCGCGAGTGACCCTGAAAGATGTTGCCGAGCACGCTGGTGTCGATGTTTCGACCGTGTCTCGGGCCTTGAGCGATGACCGCTCCAACCTCGTGAACCAGGCCACTCGGGTGCGGGTCATCCAGGTAGCCGAGCAACTTGGCTACCGGGGAAACCTTCAGGCGAGTGCGTTGCGTCGTGGACGAACGCAGACAATCGGTGTGATCGTCGCCGATCTGAGCAACCCCTTCATCGGGCCCGTACTGCGGGGAATTTCCCAAGGTCTCGATGGCCGACGGTTGCTTCCGATCATGACCGAATCCCGCGATTCTTCCGAAACGCTGGGGCGGGTATGCGACCTCCTGCTCGCGCAAGGAGTGGACGGTGTGATCTGTACTGCGGGTCGCACCGCGGATCGAGGAACACTCAAGAGACTCGCGGCGGAGACGCCGACCGTTCTGGCGGTCCGTCGTTGGGCGAAGAGCAAGGTCACCAACGTGTTCTACAACGACGTCGATGGCGGTCGAATTGCTGCCGAACATCTGCTCTCGCTCGGCCATACTCGGGTCGCGCAGCTTGTCGGTCCACGGGGCATCGGCTCATTCGAAGACCGGACGCACGGCTTTTCGGAACAAATTGCGCGGGCGGGTGCCGAATGCATCGAGATCGAAGGTGACGTGAATCTTCCGACGTTCGACGCTGGTCGCGATCTCATGACCAGGCTGTTGCATGAGACGCCGCGCGACACACCGACGGCCATCTTTGCACAAAACGACACGATGGCGATCGGTGCCATGCACCTTGCGAGCGAACGCGGCGTCAACTGCCCGGAAGACCTTTCGATCATCGGGTACAACGACGCCCCTCTGACTGCGCACCTCACTCCGGCGCTCACAACCATCCGACTCCCCAGTTACGAAGCCGGCCGCGTCGCTGCCGAACTGTTGGTGTCGCTCATCGAGGAACCAGAACAGGCGCCGAGCAGCCTGATGCTCGCGCCCGAACTCATCGTTCGAGAAACAACAAGGACGCTCAACCAGTGACAACAAGAACCGCATTCGACGTGACGATGCCGCAACTCGGCGAGACCGTCTCCGAAGGAACCGTCATCACCTGGCTCGCTGATGTAGGGGCTGAAGTCGGGGCTGGTGATCCGCTGCTCGAGGTCTCGACGGACAAAGTCGACACCGAATTGCCCTCGCCGGTGTCTGGGGTGTTGACCGAGATCTTGGCCGCGGCTGGTGACACCGTTGTTGTGGGTTCGGTCATCGCCCGAATCGAAATCGATGGCCAGGCCATGCCGTCGTCTCCAGACGAATCGTTGACTCCAGAACCCGTTGTCGCCGCTCCCCCGCCCCTCACTGCGCCGTCCCCATCGCCAGCAACATCGCAAGCACCGTCGTCTTTGTCTGGCACCACTGTCGCCACAATCGCGGGCGATCGGCTGCGCGTGTCGCCTGTCGCTCGACGAATCGCCGCCGAGCGACAAATCGACGTGAAAACGCTGGTCGGCACCGGGCCGACTGGAGCGATCATCAAGCGTGATGTGCTCGCCAGCGAGGTGCCAGGTACTGCTGCTGCGGCCCCGGTACCAGTCGCCGTGCAACCGTCATCCTCGCTCACCGCACAGCTGCAGGTCGGCTGGGCGGCGATACATGCAACCAACACCGATCATCCACCCGCCGCCTTCGTCATCCGAGCGCTCGTCGACTCCCTTCGAGGCCAGGCAACAACCAACCCTTCATTGGGAGCCTTCGTCGAGCCAGAGATTCGATACGTCCACGCAGGAAGCGGTCGAACTGTCGCGATGCCAGATGCGGCGGGGTTGCGTATCTCGGCGTTGAGCCAGCGAGTAGCAACATTGACCGATGTTCCGTTCGATGCCGCGGTCACGATCCTCGACAGCAGCGATCAGAGTTGCGCCCTTTCCGGCCTTGCCTCGTCAGCACTATCTGTTGGCATCGGCCCCCGTCGGACGATTCCAACTGCGACCACCTCGGGTACCGGCATGGCAATCGGATTCTCGGACGTGGTCGACCTGACCATCACCGCCGACCAGACGCTGATCTCGGTCGCTGCCCTCACCGCGCTCACGAACCAACTCAAGCTCGTGCTCGAAACCCGCGAGTGGTCGACCGAGGTATAGCAAACAGCCCGACCTGTCCTGGGTCTTCCCGCTGGAACGGACGCGGTCATCTTTGAGATTGGACCGGTCGCGTGCACGTTCGCCTCGTTCGATCTGGAGTGCCAGTTCGATCATCGTTTCATTGACGGTTGCGCTGCCTTTCGGAAGGGCTGCAACGACCGCTCCGTGAATCTCGTTGACCTCGCTGTGCCGGCCACGTATCCAATCCTGCAAAACCGTCGAACAGGTCGTTTCGAGAACGAAGTCATCCATCAGCTTCTCGAACAAAGCCCTCACGTACTCGTGCGGCCGCGTTGGATCGACGTCGTCCAAGCCGAAGATCGGGACGATCTCGTACCCCAGGGCGAGGCCAGCGTTGATCAGCTCACATCCCCACCGAGTGTCATACGCCTTGAGAAGCAGGAAGACGATGTCGAACGGTTCGGTGAGCGTCGCCACCTCACAGAGGTGAAGCACGGTGTCCACGCGTGTGACGAACGTGCCCTCTTGACTCCCCTCGATGGCCAGCCACGCGCTGAGCGATCGGCTCGCGTCAAACTACTGGCAACGTGGTATCCAGAGCATGCCCGAGCTACCACCGGCATTCGCAGGAGACGGCTGCGCCAGAGCCACCAGACGCACTCGATCCTGCGCAAGCGCCTCAGGGGTTAGTGGTCGAAATCAAAGAGTTCGTCGACGGCGGCATCCGAGTCGAAATCTTGGTCGTCGGCGAACTTCGTGCCTGAATCGTCGTTGACATCCACTCGGGACCCCAGATCGTTCTCTAACTCGTGCACAGCCACCGTGTTGAAGGATTCGTCTGTCTGCCCTGGCATGTCGAGTACTGGCCCGGAACCAGGGTGGTCGGCGGTGATGTCCTTGTCGAGGAGGTCCGGCATCTCCTCAGATGTGGAGGCCTGCACCTCGTCGCCGAATCTGACGATTCCGTCCTGGGACGTCACCACATTGAGACTGTCGGTGTCCACCTCTCCGTACTTGCCGCCTGGTGCGAGCGGGTCGTCCCCACCGCGCAGGAGTTCGTCCTTATCGACAACTTCACGGCCGGTGTCGGCGGTGGTGTAGCTCTCCACCGGGTCGGTGTGGCCGTCACCGCCGGTGTCGGCACCCACCGCTCCGCCAGTGTTCGGGTCAACCCCGAAGTCCCGCTCGAAGCGCTCCGCCCAGGCCATCCTTTCCTCGATCGAGGTGTTGTCTCCAGTGGGGTCCGACTGCTCCACCTCGTCGTCGTCAGAAATGATGATTTCCTCGCCTTCTGCTAGTTCATCAGGGTCGTCCTCGGCCCCAAGAAATTTACCAATGTCTAGGGGCGAGCCGTCCGCATTTGCAACCGTCGCCACCTTGCCTTCGTCCACGTCGAGAACGCTAAGGCTGCCGTCGTCGTTCTTCCAGGCCATATTGCCCTCGGGGGTTACAACCACCTCGCCCCTGCCTAAGCTCTGTTGGTCGGAGGTGACAATCACGGCTCGATCCATGTCCAGATTTACTCGAAACACGGTACCGATATCGTCCTGGG
>CAJQNJ010000044.1 GCA_905479685.1 uncultured Acidimicrobiales bacterium | reverse complement strand
GTCGGCGATGATCTCGCGTCCAACATTCATCGTGACCACGGTCCCGCGGAGGATCTGCATGACCCCAGTGTGCCTCGGTGCGCGTGCTACCGGATACGTGGGAATTGACCCTCAGATTCTTTGACGTCGTCCTTCATGTGGCGGTCGATGGCCGTGGTCAGGCTCCACCCAGGCCGTGGGCAAGTTGATGGTCGTACGTCGCAGCGTCGTAGTAGCCCTGTGAGCTCGCGATCAAGCCGGTTTGGCCCATGTTCCAGACCTCGATCCCGCTGACCCGCACGGGATTTCCGGTTCCGCCGACGCCAGTGTTGGTGCCAGTGAGAGTCCATACGAAGAACGCTGCGTTGCCAGCGGTGAGAAGGTCATCCAGGCTGATCTTGAGGTCGGGGAATGCCGTCATGTACGACGAAGCAACTTCGGCCAGGGCCGCTCGCCCCTCCGCCGGCGGTCCGCCATTGATGGATTGCCAACCATTCTCTTCGTAACACGCGGCCATACCATTTGGATCTTGCGTAGACCACGCACGAGAACATTGGACAGCGAGCTCCCACAGTTCGGTGGACGGGCCCGTTGCCCCAGGTGTTCCTGCCAGCTTCATCTCTCTACCTCCGATTTCGAAACTACCGCACCGTACGAAACAGCACAGAGAAAACCCCTTCGTCCGTGGCTGGGCGTCTCTGTGGCCCATACTGGTTGAAAGCACCCAAGGAGCCCTCGTGCCTGCACTCTTGATCATCAACTACGGCGACATTCTTGATCAGGAGCAGCTCGATGCCTATCGCGGGCCGGCCAACGAGATATTGGTGAACGACTTCGGCGGGAAGCCGACCGTTTTCACAAGCGAGACGCTGAACATGGGCGAGGGGTACGGCTCCGGGGCGCACACTGTGGCAATCGAGTACGAATCGGTCGAAGCTGCCCAAGCGGCGTACGACTCAGAGGCCTACCAGGACATTCTCGGTCAGCGCCTCGCAGCGACGCGTTCGGGATTCGCGATCGTGGTGCCGACCAGCACCTAGGGCACGGTGGACCACCACGGGCTCACGCGCGTGTAGACAGGGCGGATGTACAACGCTTCGAGCACTCGCTACTCCGACATGACCTACGCCCGATGTGGAAACACCGGGCTGAAGCTTCCGAGATTGTCGCTGGGCCTCTGGCAGAACTTCGGAGGAAACGAACTCGGTGACGAGGCGCGCACGATGCTGCTCAATGCATTCGACGCGGGCGTGACGCACTTCGACCTCGCCAACAACTACGGACCGCCTCCAGGGTCAGCCGAGCGCAACTTCGGGACCATCATGGCTGGAGATCTGTCGCCGTACAGGGACGAACTGGTGATCTCGACCAAGGCGGGCTACGACATGTGGCCCGGACCATACGGTGAGTGGGGGAGTCGCAAGTACATGCTGGCGAGCCTCGATCAATCGCTCGATCGGATGGGGCTCGACTACGTCGACATCTTCTACTCGCATCGCTTCGACCCGGATACGCCACTCGAAGAAACGATGGGTGCGCTCGACACAGCGGTTCGCTCAGGACGAGCGTTGTACGTCGGGATCTCTTCGTATGGACCAGAAAAGACGAGAGAAGCCGCGTCCATCCTTCGCGACCTCGGCACCCCGTGCATCATCCATCAACCGTCCTATTCGCTTCTGAATCGATGGATAGAAGAGGGCCTCACCGACGTTCTGCGTGACGAGCAAATGGGATGTATCGCGTTTTCGCCTCTGGGACAGGGGATGTTGACCTCGAAATATCTGAACGGGATTCCCACTGACTCGCGAGCTGCCGAAGATGGGACGTTGCAGCAGCGAATGATCAACGAAGAGAACCTGTCTCGGATCCAGGGGCTGAACAAGATCGCAGTCAGTCGGGGTCAGACCCTCGCACAACTCGCACTTTCCTGGGCCCTGCGAGACGACGTGGTCACGTCCGTGCTGATCGGAGCGAGTCGTTGGAGTCAGATCGAAGACTGTCTCGGTGCACTCGACAACACGACGTTTGCAGCCGAGGAACTCACGGCGATCGATCAATTCGCCGTCGACAGCGGGATCAATTTGTGGGAGCGGTCAAGCCGCCCTGAGTGACACGTTGGCGGAACCGGCGTGTAGACCATAGCGATGCCTGCGCCGCCGATGAGGATATCCCATCGCGAGTTCGTCTTGATGATGGCGCTCATCACGGCGATGGCAGCGCTCGCCATCGACATGTTGTTGCCTGCGTTTTCCGACATGCGGCAGAGCTTCGGGCTTTCGCCGGACTCGACGCAATTGTCGGTTGTCATCAGCTTGTTCTTCGTGGGCTTGGCGATCGGCACGCCATTCTTCGGGCCGATCAGCGATGCCATCGGGCGAAAGCGAGCCTTGTACCTGTCGTTGTCGATCTACGCAATTGGCTCTGCGGTCACGGCATTTGCCCCGAATCTCGCGGTTCTCTATCTCGGCCGGGTGATCTGGGGCATCGGCGCCGCTGGTCCGTCAACGCTCAGCCAGGCGATCTTGAGCGATCGGTTCTCTGGAGACCAGCTGTCGAGGATGATGGCGCTCGTCCGTGCCGTCTTCTATCTCGGACCAGTGCTCGCCCCTCTTCTCGGCGGCGCGATCCTCGTGGTTGCTCCATGGCGTGTTGTTGCGTCAGTCGGGCTTCTGACGGCGATTGCCATCGGCCTCTGGCTCACTCGGCTCAGCGAACCACTTGCCGAGGAAGACCGACAACCATTGGGGTTCCGCGAGACCACCACCAGCATCGGCATCGTGCTCCATACTCGGCAGTCGCTTGGGATGTCGCTCGCGATCATGTTCGGATTCGGCTCGTTTCTCTCGTTCCTGGGAAGCTCGGAGCTCATCCTCGACAGCGTGTTCGGTCGCGGAAACGTGTTCGTCATCTACTTCAGCATCACGGGTGTGTTGTACGGAGTGACCGCGTTCTCGATCTCGCGGCTCGTGCAATACATGGACAGCCGCCGAGTGCTGAAATTCGCTGCCGGGGCTCATGTCATCGGCTCTCTCGGCATGCTCACGATCGCACTCGCATCGCAGGGCACCCCAGGGTTCTGGGTCTGGATTCCAGTCTTCACCGCCGCCAACTGCGCGTTCCTGGCCATGGAGCCCATCGCATACTCGTTGGCGCTCAGTCCTCTGGGTGGTCGCGCCGGAACCGCATCAGCGGTGGTTCAGTTCATGAGTTCGGCGTTCGGGGCTCTTCTGGCCTGGTTCATCGACCGCGCGATCGACGGCTCTGTTCTGCCGCAAGGGTATGGCTACGCGATCTACTCGAGCCTCGCCTTTGCGTCGGTGATGTGGGGGCTGGGGAGATCCCCTCGCTCGCCGTAGGCACTCAGCAGCCCAGGATCGAGTTGGGCCGGGGGCTGTTGCACCTGGTCAGTGCAATACGATCGCTCTGCACTGCGCCCTACAACGTTCGAGTGCATCACGATCAGGTCGGACCACCCAGGTGAGCCACATGCCGTTCTGCGTGATCATGATGTCCGTGGCCCGGTCTCGTGCATCTTGTGATGACAGCTCGGGTCGGGCACGGCCGATCAGATCGGTCAGTCGATTCCAGTAGTTGCGGTCGAGCTGTGTGTTCAACTCTGCGATCTTGCCGTCGCTTGCGGCAGCTGCCCACAACGACAGCCGTAGCGTCAGATAGTCGGTGTTCAAGAACGCCTCGTCGAACACCGTTTCGATGAATGCGGTGAGCTTGGCATGATCTGAATTCGCGCGTTCGACAGCAGCCATCGATGCCGAAATGAGTCGATCAACGATGCGTTCGTAGGCCTCGACGATGAGGGCGTCCTTGTCCTCGAAGTGGTAGTTGACCAGCCCGAGTGCCGAATCGGCTTCCGCGGAGACGGCGCGCATCGTGAGTCCGTGCAATCCACGATCGGCGATCACCACGAGAGCAGCATCGAGCAGGTGATCTCGAGTCTCGCCTTGGGACATGCCGCGAGTGTAGGTGTCAAGCGTCAATGGTGTGGTTGGCCACCGCACACGAGCAATCGATGGGCACGCCGGCAACGTTCTGCAATGTGGGTCGTGGTCATGGACTTGACGAAGACGACTTCATCGTCGACCGAGGCCCGGTATCCGCGTACAGATCTCGATCTGCAATGATCCTGCGAGATGGCAACCTGGCAGCTCGACCCGCATGTGACACACATGAACCATGGTTCGTTCGGTGCGTGTCCGGTCGAGGTGCTGGACGTGCAACAGCGGTTTCGAACGGACATGGAGCACAATCCGATGTCGTTCATGTTGCACACGTATCAACCCGCTCTCGAGGAATCGCGCACTGCAGTCGCAGACTTCGTCCACGCCGATCGCGATGGACTCGTGTTCGTGCCGAATGCGACGGCGGGCGTGAACGCGGTCCTTCGATCGCTGGAGGCCGTCTTGCTGGCGGGCGGGGAGATCCTCATGACCGACCATGGGTACAACGCGTGTCGCAATGCCGCAGATGTCGCTGTTCGCCGATTTGGTGGGTCGATCACTGTTGCAGCGGTGCCTTTCCCTGTTGAGGATCCAGCGCAGATCGTGGATTCGGTCATGGCATGCGTGAACGAACGCACCGCGTTGGTGATGCTCGACCACGTCACGTCATCGACTGGCATCGTGGTGCCGGTCGACGAGCTCGTCGCCCGACTCGAACCACAGATTCCTGTACTCGTCGACGGTGCTCATGCACCGGGGATGATCGAGGTCGACATCGGGTCGCTCGGTGCTTCGTTCTACGCGGCCAATTGCCACAAGTGGATGTGTGCTCCCAAAGGTGCAGCGTTCTTGCATGTCGCCGAACGGCATCGGCCAATCATGCACGCCTCCACGATCAGCCATGGCTACAACAACGGCTGGCCCAACAGCGGGACACGGTTTCACGCCCAATTCGACTGGATCGGCACCGACGATCCGAGCGCGCGGTTGAGCGTGGCAGCCTCCCTGCAGACGATGGAGCAGCATCGCTCCGATGGGTGGCCAGGCATCCGGAGGTCGAATCACGAGCTGGTGCTGCAAGGTCGAGAGATCATCGCTGACGCGTTGGGAGTCGCCCTACCCGCTCCGGCATCGATGATCGGTGCGATCGCTTCGGTCGCAGTGCCCGGGGCGGTTGGCGAATTCGCGGGCATTTTCGACCCGCTGATGTATGCGTTGCACGACACGTGGGGAATCGAGGTACCCGTGTTCGCTTGGCCTGATTCTGAACGCCGCTTGCTTCGCGTGTCGGCACAGCAATACAACAACGTGGCCGACTTCGAACGTCTTGCTGCAGCGCTCGTGGCCGAACTCGGCACCGGGTAGGGGACGGGGATGGCGACTCAGTAGCTGGCGATCGGGGCGCCGAAGAAGCCATCGGGAATCGAGAGGCCGAGGCCAGGCTCACGCGGGACCGCGATGCGCCCGTGCTCGATTCGAGGACCGTTGTCAGCGTCGTAGTGGCCGTCGATGTAGGGATCTGCGATCCACACACCTCGGCTCAACTTCTCTGTCATGGTCGAACCGATGTGGACACATGCTGCAGCGATGATGTCACCACCCCACGAGTCGTCGAAGCTGGTTGGCGTATGTGTGGCTTCGCACAGATCGCGGACGGCCCGCATGCCCGAGATCCCTCCGATCCTGGTGAGCTTCATACCAAAACCATTCGCAACGCCGCTGGAGATCGCGGCTGAAATCGTCATGAGGTCCACGGCGCTCTCATCGAGGAGCAGCGGATGTCTCAGGTGTGGTTTGGCTCGTGCACATTCGACATAGGTGTTGCACGGCTGTTCGATGGAGAACCGGAGATCCGCGCACGCGTTGGAAACCTGGATGACCTCTTCGACCGTCCACCCGCGGTTGACATCAACGAACAAATCGACGTGAGGTCGGATGACGTTGGTGACGGCTCGGATCGAGTCGATGTCCTCGTCGATGTGTCTGCCCCCGGCCTTGAGCTGCAGTTTCGTGTGGCCCTGCGACTGCAAGTCATGCGCCGACGCCGCAGCCTCGTGTGCGGTTCCGATACCTACGACGTGGTACGTGGGTACCGTGTCGGCCTGCGGGCCCCCGAGCAGATCACAAATTCGGGCTCCATAGGCCTTGCCTGTCAGGTCCCAACACGCGATGTCGACCATGGCTTTGGCCTCGGGCGAGCCATTCACGGCACGATCGATGGAGCGACGCACAAGACCGATCTGGCGGGGATCGATCCCGATGAGGCTTGGTCCTATCAGTTCCAGCGCGGCGCGAATCGTGAACGCGTTCGCGGGTTGATAGCTCGGACCGGCGGGGCAAGCCTCACCCCAGCCAGTGAGTCCGGAGTCCGTCACGATCTCGAGGATCGTGCTGTCCGGGTCGCCGACGGACGAGGTCGACATCGTGTAGTCGCCAACCCTCGGCAACGTATGCGCGTACGCGCGGACTTCGGTGATCTTCATACCCCGATGTTGTCACGAGTAGGTGACGATTGGATCGCCGAGCAGGTTCTGGCCTCGGGTCATGCCGAATTGGCGAGGTCTGACCAGGGTCAGTGGCCGGCGCCAACACCTGTGGTGCGTTGATGGAGTTGTTCGGCGTGGCGGTTCAAGCCCACGAGATGTGCCTCGATGCCGCGCTCGGCAAATTTGGCCACGACAGCGTCGAGCGCAACCACCGACGATGAATCCCAGATCCGGGCATTCGAAAGATCGATTTCGACGCGATCGACCTGCACCGCGTCGTAGTCGAACGAGTGCGCCAGCGTGTTCGTCGAAGCGAAGAAGAGCTCCCCGGTCACGGCGAACAGTCGCTCGGTGTTCTCCGGGTCGAGCACACTTGTGACTCGGACGAGGCGAGATACGTTACGAGCGAAGAAGATTGCTGACAGCACCACGCCGACGCCCACGCCGTAGGCAAGGTTGTGGGTGAACACGACGACCAGAACAGTGGCAACCATCACCGACGTTTCGGTGCGTGGCATGGAACGCAGCATCGTTGGTTGGATACTGCTCCAATCGAATGTGCCAAGCGCAACCATCACCATGACTGCAACGAGCGCAGCCATTGGAATCTTTGCGACCCAATCACCCAGGCCGATCACAAGGATGATCAAGAAGACGCCAGAGGCAAGCGTCGAGAGACGAGTTCGTCCGCCGGTCTTGTGATTGATCATCGATTGACCGATCATTGCGCAGCCAGCCATTCCGCCAAGGAATCCTGTGACGATGTTGGCAATGCCCTGGCCGCGCGACTCGATGTTCTTGTCCGAATCGGTGTCGGTCAGGTCATCGAGTAGTTGGGCGGTGAGCAGCGATTCGAGCAGACCCACCAACGCCAGGGTCACGGCGTACGGCAGAATCACTTGGAACGTCTCGAGGTTGAACGGAATGTCGGGAAGGGCCACCCACGGCAATGCGTCGGGCAGGTCGCCCATGTCTCCGACGGTCCGGAGATCGAGGTCAAATCCGATGGCGATGCCGGCAAGTGCCACGATGGCCACGAGGGGCGAAGGGATGACTTTGGTCAGGCGAGGCAAGCCGTAGATGATCGCCAGGCCTGCGATGACGAACAAAATGTTGAGTCGGAGCTGAGCACCCGTCGACTCCTCGTCGGTGAGAAAGATGTGGGGGATCTGCGCCACGAAGATCAGGATCGCGAGCGCGTTGACGAAGCCGATCATGACGGTGCGAGGAACGAAACGCATGAGTTCGCCAACTCCGAGGTACCCGAGTGCCACCTGAATGATTCCCGCCAGAATCGTGGCTGCAAACAAGTGACCGATGCCGTACTCGGCCACAAGGGAAACCACGACGAGCGCCATGGCACCGGTTGCGGCAGAGATCATGCCGGGACGACCGCCAGTGAATGAGATCAGGATGGCGATCGAAAAGGACGCGTACAAGCCGACCTTGGGATCGACGCCAGCGATGATCGAGAATGAGATGGCTTCAGGAATCAGCGCGAGTGCGACGACCAGCCCAGAGACCATGTTCACCCGAGCGTTGGTGAACCAACTGGTACCACCTGAGTCGAAGTGATCGCGAAGCGCCATGGCGCGCGGCTGAAGAGGAGACGAGATTGGCATAACACCCTTAGAAATCGTGTGCGTATATACGCCAACGGTCAAAACAGGGCGCAATTCAATCGTAGAAGGGCGATTTCTTCATATGGAGACGATTTGATGTTGTTTGGTCACAGGCGTGTGACGCACGCCAAATGTGCTGACCACGACAAACTGAGCGAATCTGGTGTGATGCGTCGCCTTGCTTCGATCCTGTGCATTGCGACGCTCAGCGTGCTCGGATGTGCAGGCAACGGTGCAAGTTCGGACCAGGACAGCCAGGTCAGCGTCTTTGCCGCATCCTCTCTCACGGACGTTCTCAACGATCTGGTGCTGATCTTCGAGGCAAAGGGGAATGACGTCGTGCTCAACTTCGCCGGAAGCAGCGCCCTGCGTGAGCAGATATTCGACGGTGCTGATCCCGATGTGTTCATCTCGGCGAACGAGGTGGTCATGGGCGAAGTGATCGATGCTGGTGAGCATTTCGACGATCCGGTCGTCATCGCCGAGAATACGATGACCATCGCGGTTCCGGTGGGCAACCCGGCTGCGATCAGGGGCCTTCCTGACTTCGCCGAGCCATCCCACACGCTCGGTCTGTGTGCGCGGGGTGTGCCGTGTGGGGATCTCGCCGCTGAAGTCCTGGCGGCCAACGACGTCGTGGCCCAACCCGACACCCTCGAGCCCAATGTGCGTTCGCTTCTGTCGAAAGTGGAGATCGACGAACTCGATGCTGCTCTTGTGTATCGCACCGACATCCGCGCATCTGGCGATGTCGAGGAGATTCTGCTCGAACCGGGCGTCGGCGGTCGTGCCCGTTATCTCGCCGCTTCTGCGAGCGCGAACGATGCTGCGAGTGCGTTTGTGGAATTCCTGACGTCGCAAGAGGCGCGCGTGGTCCTCGACGAGGCAGGATTCGTGTCCCCATGACGCGATCAACTCGGCGAACGATCCAACAACGGCCACCAGCGGCCATCGTGGTCGCGGGGTGCGTTGCTTCGGCGCTGTTCGTCGTTCCGCTCCTCGGGCTGCTGTGGCGGACGCCGTGGAGCAGGCTGATCGACCTGTACACGTCTGACATCGTGCTCGACGCCATACGGATTTCCGTGATCACTTCGATTGCCTCGGCGTTCTTGTGCGTCGTTCTGGGCGTCCCACTCGCCTGGCTTCTCAGCCGGGTCGAGTTTCGTGGGCGTGACATCCTGCGTGCGCTCGTGACCTTGCCCATGGTCCTTCCCCCGGTTGTCGGCGGGGCAGCGCTTCTGTTTGCATTCGGTAGACGAGGGATCGTTGGAGAGCCACTCGATGCCGCAACCGGTTTCGTTCTTCCATTTTCGATCTGGGCGGTCATCGTTGCGAACACGTTTGTGGCGATGCCGTTTCTGGTCGTGACCGTCGAAGGTGCACTTCGGTCACTCGATGGCCGCCACGAGGCAGCAGCCGCGACGCTCGGAGCGAGCCAACTCACCGTGTTCCGTCGCATTGCCCTACCGATGATCTCTCCATCCCTGCGGGCCGGTGTTGTCCTTGCGTGGGCACGTTCCCTCGGCGAGTTCGGTGCAACGATCACATTCGCGGGAAGCTTGCAGGGACGAACGCAGTCGTTGCCGCTCGCGGTGTTCGTGGCCCTCGAATCGGACCGGGATGCTGCTGTTGCGATAAGTCTGCTTCTGGTCGTTGTGTCGTTCGTGGTCCTTGTCGCATTTCGAGACAGATGGTGGACACGCGTATGACACTTGACGCCAGTTTCACGGCCCGTCGGTCTGAGGTCTTCGACGTTTCGATCGACATCGACGTCGCGCGCGGCACAACAACCGCGCTACTGGGCCCGAACGGGTCCGGTAAGTCCACGATCGTCTCGGTGCTTGCTGGACTGCTCGCGATCGAAGATGGCCACATCCGCATCGGCGACAAGCTGGTCGACGCACCCTCGGAGGGGGTATTCGTACCCGTGGCACAACGACATGTTGGCGTCGTCTTTCAGGACTACCTCTTGTTCGACAAGATGAACGTGCTCGAGAACATCGCGTTCGGGCCACGTGCAGCTGGTCGGGTTGCCTCGGATGCGAAAGAGATTGCCCAGGGTCTGATGGAACAATTCGGCCTCGACAGCTTGGCTGACCTGCACCCACCGCAGTTGTCGGGAGGTCAGGCCCAACAAGTTGCCCTTGCCCGCGCTCTGGCGATTTCCCCGTCCTTGTTGTTGCTCGATGAGCCGCTCGCTGCGCTCGACGTTGCGACGCGGAGTCGGTTTCGCCGGTCGCTCGCCGAACATCTCGATAGCTTCGATGGTGCCCGATTGTTGATCACCCATGACGCAGCCGACGCGTTTCTGCTCGCAGAACAAATCGTCGTTCTCGAACACGGCCGTGTCATTCAGGCTGGTTCAGCCGAAGAGATCCGCCGACACCCCGCTACCCCCTACGTGGCAGCGCTCTCGGGTCGAAACCTCCTCCAGGCAACGAACACCGGGGGAGTGTTGGCCGTCGATGGCTCCGACCAGCTCTTACAGACCTGGGACACCGCGGCCTCCGGGGCGGTGCTGGTGTCGATTCCGCCCTCAGCGATTGCGGTGTACACCGAGCAGCCCCACGGCTCCCCGCGAAATACCTGGGCGACGACGGTGTCGGCCATCGAACCCTTGGGCGACACGAGTCGCGTGTACGTCGGCGCGCCTCTCGAACTTTCCGCGGATCTGACGCCAGGCGCTATTGCCTCGCTCCGGCTTGAACCTGGGTCGAGCGTCTGGGTATCGATCAAAGCGACCGAGATCGACGTGAGTCAGGCGTAGACGGAGCAGACTCTCCACATGGTTCAAAGGAAAATGGCGATCCCGGCCGCTGCTGTGCTCGCGCTCGGCGCAGGCGCGGCCGCAGCGCACACGCTCGTCTCGAACTGGAAGAAGAATCCTGATCCGCTCGGGGGTGAGCCACTTCGTTTTCCCGAGGGGTTGGAGCGAGCGGTGCAGCTGCCCGACGGAGCGTTGATCAATACGGTCACGGTGGGCGATGGCCCGACGATCGTCTGCGTGCACGGCCTCACGTCGAATCGAAACGACTGGGCACCGATGGCCCCGACACTCCTGGACGCGGGATTTCAGTTGCTCGCGATCGATCAGCGAGGACACGGTGGGTCGACCTCCGGTGCAGCGGGATTTGGAGCAACGCAACTCGGGGATGACCTGTCGGTCGTTTTCGAGGCGCTCGATGTCCACGCGGTCGCGTTGATGGGGCATTCGATGGGAGGCATGGCGTCGATGTCCTACGCGGTCCACCACCCTGATGCGTTTCACGAGCGAGTTGACGCGCTGGTTCTCGTTGCCACGGCTGCATCACTCAAGACGGCGAGGCACCGCATCGGTCTCCTGCTCGGCGGCTACGTGATTCCCGAGTTCTTTCGACCACAAAACGATCGCCTCCGCGTCACTACGGGACTCAGCGCATTCGGGGCCCGACCGAGCCTGCACATGATCGATCAGGCGATCGAGCAATTCAGGTCCTGCTCGGAAGCGGTTCGTGCGGTCGCAACTGGAGGGCTTCGAGATCACGACGTGCACGACTTGCTCGATGCCATCGACGTTCCAACGTACGTGATCGGGGCAGAGCGGGACCAGTTGATTCGGCCCCAGCAGGTACGGGCCCTGGCCGATGGCATCGATGGTGCCGAGCTCGAGATGCTCGATGAGGCTGGCCACATGTTGATCTGGGAGCGGCACACGCAGGTCGCTGAACTGGTGAGCGCTTGGCTGGATCAGAGAGTGGCAGTAGGACGACCATCATCGGATGCCCAACCCGACCAGGATCCGACATAGAGCTTTCCCAGGCCGAATCCTGCTGCCTCGGCTGCCAACAGGTTGTGGCAGGCACTGACGCCCGAGCCGCAATAGAAGATCGTCTCATCGTCGACGTGGGCAGCTTGGAATCGAACCTTCAACTCCTCCAGCGGCCGGAACGATCCACTCACCAGGTTGTCCTCGAAGGGCAGGTTGAAAGCGCCTGGTATGTGCCCCGCCTTCGGATCGATGGGTTCGTGCTCGCCGCGGTATCTGGCTTCGCCTCGGCTGTCGATGACCAGTCGACCGTCTGCAATTGCTGCGGCCACCTGATCGGCATCGACGATGGACCTCTCCGGCCATGGTCGTGGCGCGTGAACGACGGGGATCGACTCGGGGCTCTCCGTGGTGAGTTCGCCTGGCCACCCGTCGATTCCTCCGTTGAGCAACGCCGCCGGCTGTCCGTGGATTCGAAGCATCCAGACCAAACGTCCCGCGATCATTCCTCCAGCATCGTCGTAGGCGACAACCGAGGTGCCGTGGCCGATGCCAGCTAGCGATAGTCCAGCGGCGAACGCCTCTGGATCGGGAAGGGGATGTCGACCGACCACGGGGCCGGCAGGGGCGGCCAACACGGTGTCGAGGTCGATGAATCGGGCACCTTCGATGTGGCCGCGTTCGTACGCCTCCCGGCCGGAGCGGCCATCGAGGTACGCACGCACATCACAGATGACGAGATCGTCATCGCCGTCGTGGTGTGTGCGGAGCCAGTCGGATGTGACGATTGGACCAAGTGCCATCTGCTGATTCTTGCACCCTGGACGTTCAGCATCACGGTGACCCGGTACCTATGCCAGGTTGGCGGCGTTGAAGGCGACACCGAAGCGTACGCACCAGATCACAACGGTGTTGTAGGCGTCGAGATCAACGTCCGTCGGGATCTCATAGTTCTGCGAGCCGATGTTGCCCTTCAGGTCTCCGAGATCGATGAAATCGTCGTCGAAGAGTCCGGCATCGCCGTCTGCGGGCACTCCTGCAACGAGATACACGTTGAGGTCCGGTCCGTTGTCGATCGAGAAATCGTCCTCGAAACGCAAGAATCGCTGCTCGGAGCCATCGCCGAGCACGACAGCGGTGCCCTCGCCGGGATGAATCCGATCGATGAATGTTCCTTCGACAACGCGGACGATCTCGGGCATGTCTGGTTCGTCGACCGTTGTCTCGGCGTCCTGGTCAACAGCGAGATCGTCCATGACCTCGTTCATCTCCGACACCTCATCGTCGGTCATGTCATCAGATGGCAGACCCGAGGCCCCGTCCGATGTGAAGAAGGGTCCGGCCTCGTTGACCTCGTCGTCGATGAAGGCGGTGTGAAGGCCGAAGACCCCGAATGCCAAGAATGCGGCGACCATGAGCCCCGCTGCGGCCAGTCCAAATTTGATCGTTCTGTTCATGAGGTTCTTCTCTGGGTTGTTGCGATTGTGCTGTGGTCTGAACCCAGGGTGCCCGGACGGTCATTCCATTCCGAGCGCCACGCGTGGAGAGTTCCGAATCTGTTCATTCGCGATCCCAGGTTGCGACGCGCCGTAGGACGGCAGCCCCCCAGGAGCTGCCTCCAGGGCGACCTGAGCTCCGATCCACACGCGGTAACCTTCGGCAATGACCTCAACGACGGTCAAGAGCATTGCCATAGGCGCAGGGGTTGCGCTCGTGATTCTCGCCGTGGGCGTGCTCGGTTTCGTCATCGGTCGATCTGTCGATGACGACACTGCATCGACCTCGACGACGAGCACCACGACGACGACGTCAACTTCGGTACCTGAACCACGGCCCACGACAACATCAACGACGACCACACAGGTGCCGCTTCGCGACTTCCCCGAACTCTTCGAAGACCTGCGATCTGCGGTGGCCAGTGTCGATGCGGTGGGTTGCGACTTCGCAAGCCAGGGCACCGCCTTCTTGGTGAGCGAGGACACGGCGTACACGGCATGGCATGTCGTCGAAGATGCCGCACAGGTTGCCTTGACGCTCGGAAACGAGAACATCGAGGCTCGGGTCATCGGTCATGATCCTGAGCGAGACGTGGCGGTCTTGCGCCTCGCGGCTCCGGTCGAGAATGTCGTCGTCTTGCCAGTCGCGGAAGCGCAGCCTCGCGTGGGAGAGGAAGTGGCAGCGATGGGCCACCCGAGGGGCCTTCCGCTCGCACTGACCGTTGGTCGGGTCACATCGATGAACGGTGAATTCGACTTCGGGGGAAACGCCGATGGTGTGGTCTCTAACCTGATTCAGACCGACGCCGTCGTCGCACCGGGGAGCAGTGGTGGCCCGCTGATCAACCAATCCGGGGAAGTGATCGGTGTCGTCATCTTGAAGGACATCGCCGCCGAAGGTCTGATGTACGCCGGTGACATCGACGGTGTCCGGGCCGAATTGGCCGGATGGGCGATCACTCCCGAACCGGTGGAATCGGCGTTCTGTGTGGGCAATGTCGATCTCGAGAACATCGATCAGATCGCAGCCGACCTCATCGGATCCGACGTCGTCCATCCCGAGGTGTCTGCGCTGCAGCAGACCTACGCGGTCTACACGCAGAGCATCAACTCGGGCCGCGCAGAAGCGGCGTTCGACGTGCTCGGACCTTCGATCACGACCAACAACACCGCCGAGGCCTGGGCTGCCGGGCAGGCGACAAGTCTGTTGTGGGATTGGCGCATTCGTTCCATCAACGAGATCGAAGGCGGGTTGGAGGTGCGTTCTACATTCACCAGCACCCAGGACCCCGAGTTTGCGTTCGACGATTCCAGCACGTGCACGCGTTGGGACGTCACCCATGACCTGGTCGAAGGACTGTTTCGGGGTCGACCCTTCTGGTTGATCGACGGCTCGAGGGCGAGCGAGGGAGTCGGCCCGATCGATTGTCTCGAGTGGCAGCCTGAGTTCGTACCTCGCGGCAACGCAGGCCTCGCTGCGCCGGGAGAGTCGACGACCTATGAGTTCGTGCTCATCGGAGGAACCGTGGACCAGTTCGACGTCGAGGTGGACCTGGCCGAGGACGGGCGACCGGTCACCCTCGTGATCTCCTTGGAAGCGGTCGACGAGTCGTTCGATCCGCTATTGCAACTGCGAAATCCAGACGGGAGCATCGTTGCCGAGAATGACGACCGCGACGATGGAACGCTCAACAGCCGAATCGAATACGAGGTCGCCACATCACAAGTGATCGGCATTCAGGTTCGAGATCTGACCGACCGGGCCGGTGGGGCCTATGTGCTCGAGGTTTCACACGTAGCCGGTTGACTCAGATCGCTCTGACTGACCAACGCGTTGCTTCCTCAGCTCCGAACAACACGACGTCGTCCCCATCATCGGTCGTGAGCGTGGTCGCTCGTTCGATGTCGACATCCTCGGCCATGAGCTCGAGTCGATGCTCGGGGTGTTCCACTCCGTACACCTCGCAGCCGTTCTCGGACACGAATGCTGCAAGGTTGTCGAGTGCGCCTGTGTTCGCAAAGACGTCGGCTACGACCTCGAGCCCGTACGCAGCGTTGAACACGCCGGCCTTTGCCTTGGGTCCGTACTTTGCTGTCGTCGGGTGCGGTGCAGAGTCGGTACCCATGAAGAACGCAGGGTTCCCAGTGGTTGCCGCTGTGACGAGGGCTGCCTGGTCATCGGCTGAGTTGATGATCGGCTTGCAGTACAAATCCGGTCGCATCCCATCGGCGAGGAGATGTGATCGTTCGCGAGCCAAGTGATGCGGCGTGATGGACGCAGCAGCCTGGGGGTGCTCGGAGACGAAATCGACGCCGGCGCGCGTCGAGACGTGCTCGACCGTGACACGCAGTTCGGGCATTTCCGAGCACAGCGGAGCCAGCTCGTCCTCGAGAAAGGCCGCCTCCCTCGCAAAGATGTCGATCGAAGCATTGGTCGACTCCGCGTGGACGAGGAGCCGCGTCTCGGTCTCCACCAGCACCTCGAAGAGATCGCGAAACGCCGACAGCGATGTTCCACCGGCTTCGGAGTTCGTCGTCGCACCTGCGGGGTAGTACTTCACGGCGGCGATGATTCCATCATCGATACCGGCGCGAAGGTCATCGAGATCGATCAGGGGTGAACAGTAGAGCGCCATGATCGGTCGAAAGCCGTGTGCTGTCTCGGGTGCGTGCCGAAGGATCCGATCCCGGTATGCACGTGCAGCTGCAGAGGTCGTGATCGGTGGCATCAGATTCGGCATCACCATGGCATAACGAAATCGGCGCGCGGTGTAGCCAACGACGGCTGCGAGCATGTCGTCATCGCGAAGATGTACATGCCAATCATCTGGTACGGGAATGTGAATCACGCTCGACATGGTTCCGGAGCGTAACGTGGCGAAACGATTCGAAGGTAGACAGATGACCGAACATGCGTGGCACAAGGTGCTCGACCCTGGAGAACTCGACGAGGGTCGAGTCAAAACGGTCAGCGTCGGCACGCAGACGTTTGCCGTTTCGCACCACGACGGCCAGTTCGGTTGCATCGACAATGCCTGCCCGCACCAGGGCGGACCGCTCGGCGAAGGGTCCATCGAGAACGGTTGGCTTCGTTGCCCATGGCATGGGTATGACTACTCGCCACTGACCGGCGTGCCGCCCGAGGGTTTCAGCGACGCACCCGCATGTTTCACCACCGATGTACGCGAGGACGGGGTCTACGTTTCGCTCCCGGTTGCGGCGCCAAAGCCGCGAACGGTGTCCGATGTGATGGTCGAGACCATGGTCAATTGGGGGCTCACGCACGTCTTTGGAATCGTTGGACACTCGAATCTCGGGTTTGCCGATGCCATGCGCAAAGCCGAGGCGCGGGGAGAACTCACCTTCATCGGTGTTCGCCACGAAGGGGCGGCGGCGTTCGCCGCAACTGCCTATGGGAAGTTGACCGGTGGCGTGGCCGGCTGTTTCGGCATCGCTGGACCTGGCTCGACCAATCTGCTCACCGGTTTGTATGACGCGAAGGAAGACCGAGCGCCGGTTCTGGCGTTGAGTGGTCAGGTGCCGTCGAGGGTGAAAGGGCGAGGTGCATTTCAAGACACTGACCTCGAGGGCGCGTTCGCCGATGTGTCCCGGTTCAGCGAAACCGTTCACGCAGCGTCGAATCATGCGGAACTGGCCTCATTGGCCATGAAGACTGCAATTGTCGAGCGAGATGTTGCTCACCTGATCTTCCCCGATGAGATTCAACATGCTCCGGTTGCCGATGATGCTCGATCTGGATCTCCAGAAGGGCGGACCGGCTCGCGCGAGATCGCTGCGCCGGTCGACGAGGTCGCTCGTGCGGCAGCCATGATCGCCGAAGCGAAACGGCCCATGATCATCGTCGGCAATGGAGCGAGAGACGACATGGCCTCGGTCATCGCGCTCGCGACACGCCTCGGCACACCCGTCGCCACAACATTCAAGGGCAAGGGTTTGATCGGCGACGATCACGACCTCGGCTGTGGTGTCATGGGTCGGTCCGGTACGCCGATCGCGAGCTGGTTCATGAACGAGAGCGATCTCGTGATCGTGTTCGGCGCAAGCTTTGCCAACCACACCGGGATCGCCGACTACAAGCCGTTGATCCAGATCGACTACGACCCCATGGCCTTGGGAAGGTTTCATTCGGTCGATGTACCGTTGCAGGGCCACGTCGGGGTCACGGCCGCACAGCTTCTGGCTGCGCTACCAGTGTCGGTGAGCTGTGCCGACCTTCGAGGTGAGATCCACGCGCGGTGGGCAATGTGGAGAGCGGAGAAGGCCCGTCGTGAAGCCGATGATGCGGGGAAGGGTTTGGGCGCCGCCGCCGTCATGGCAAGTCTCGGGCGTTCGATCGATGACGATGCGGTGATTGCCGTCGATGTAGGAAACAACACCTACTCCTTCGGTCGGTACTTCGAGGCTTCAGGCCACCAAGACGTTCTCATGTCCGGCTATCTCGGTTCGATCGGGTTCTCGTTCCCGGCGGCCATGGGAGCCTGGGCAGCAGTCGGGGACACCCGCCAGATCGTGAGCGTGAGTGGCGATGGGGGGTTCGGACAGTATGCGATGGAGCTGACCACCGCCGTGAAATACGGTATGAACATCACCCACGTACTTTTGAACAATTCCGAACTCGGCAAGATCTCGAAGGAGCAGCGAGCCGCAGAATGGGATGTCTGGCAGACCGGCCTCCACAACCCTGACTTCGCCGCATTTGCAGAGCTGTGCGGCGCGAAGGGGATTCGGGTCACCGACCTTGCCGATCTCGACGATGCGATCGCACAAGCTCTGGCCGAACCCAGACCAGCGTTGGTCGATATCGTGACCGACGCTCTGCTCGTTTGACCGCTCGACCAGCTCAGGAGAACATGATGGAAGAATTCACGCCCGCACCAGCCGCTCTTGCCACGACCCGCGAGGCCCTGCATCGTCTTGCCGTATACGTGATCGCTCCGGCAAGACATCGGTCGACGGGCCGCTTTGGGCTGCGATCATCTCCCGGCGGCTTTGGCACACCGGTGTTCGAGGGCCGCCAGATCAGTGTCGTCGGTGGCGAGCTCGTCGATTCGGTCGGTGGCGTCGAGCGACGACACCAGATCTCGTCCCTCCACGCGGCCGCAGACTTCCTCGGAGGTCCGGTCGATCCAGAGACCGCTGCCGAACATGATTCGCCTGCGCCGGGGGATGTAGAAGCGCCGCTGGCGATCGATGCCGACGCCTCGCGTTTTCTTGGCTCATGGTTCGAGATGGCGTTCGCCGCACTCGAGCTCATACGAGCAGACGCGACCTCGGTCGATGCAAGCGAGGTGCAGCTGTGGCCCGGGCATTTCGACGCCGCTATCGAGGTGGGCGACGAGGACCATCGTGCGAGCTACGGGGCATCACCTGGTGATCACAGCATGGACGAGCCGTACCTCTACGTTTCGATCTGGTGGCCGGACAAGATCGGCGTCGAGGCGACCGACGCCCAGTGGAATGCACCCAGCTTCGTCGGGTCGATGCTCAAGCTCTCGGACTTCCCCGACGGAGACCCGGTCGCTGCAGCGGTTGCGTTCTGGAGATCGAGCCGAGACGCCCTCGGCTGACATTTGTTACGAACGACTGAATCGGAGTGAGAGTCCGAACGCAGCGAGGAGCAGGGCAGCAGCAGCCGCAACGAACGCCACGGTCACCTCGGTGTCTTGTTCCTGCACGACGATCTGGCTCGGCAGTCGGTTGAACACGTCGACGAGTTGCTCGGCGTCGGCAGCTCGGTAGTACTGGCCGCCGGTCATGTCCGCGACCTCTTGCAACGTGGGTTCATCGATCACGAGGAATGGACGAAGCTCATCGAGTGTGACGTCACCGAGATCAGGACGACCTCCGTTGAACCCAAAGCCGGGAGCGAAACTGCCGGGTCCGATCTGATTTGGTTCGCAGATCATCTCCGCGAGCTCATCGCTGCCGAACCCGATCGTGAACACCCTGACCTGGCGATCGAATGCCTGTTGCGCTGCGATCAGTGGCTCGACTCCTTGACTGTTCGCTCCGTCAGTGAGAAGGACGATGATGTCGGGAACATATTCACCCGATGCGCCGATGGCGTTTCGGTCGACGGTAT
The DNA here is from genome assembly GCA_905479685.1 of uncultured Acidimicrobiales bacterium. Classification (GTDB taxonomy): domain Bacteria; phylum Actinomycetota; class Acidimicrobiia; order Acidimicrobiales; family SHLQ01; genus SHLQ01. The sequence continues at coordinate 7,438 of CAJQNJ010000044.1, read as the reverse complement.
CGCTGAGATCGATCGCAGCGCGAGGGACATCGGGGTTGATCTCGGCAATCGCATCGAGCGACCGCAATGTGGCGTTGCCAATGCCGGTTCCCAGCGATGTGGTGAAGCCTTCGATTGCGGTCACGAGGTCGTCGGTGTCGTTGGTGGGGGGTACGACCAGTTCGGCTGTTCCCCCGAACGCCACGATTCCGATCTGGGTTCCATCGTCTCGCTCTTCGACGAACGATCGGGCAGCCTCTTGGGCGACGGTCAGGCGATTGGGCTCGACGTCGATCGAACACATCGACAGCGACACGTCCATTGCGAGGATGATCGACGTTCGGCTGAGGGGTACATCGATGACGACCTGTGGTCGAGCCGCCGCGATCGACAAGCTGATGAGCCCGAACATCAGGAGTGCCGGAGGGAGGTGACAACGCCATCGAGACGAGGGGGGAGCAGCGGCGCGAATGAGCGACAGACTCCCGTACTGAATGGCTGTCCTCTTGCGTCGGCGCAGCATCCAGAGGTAGTACGCGAACAAGAGCACAGGAATGACGAGCGACGTGAGTGCGAGCGGCCAGGCGAAACTCATGGCATTCTTCCGGTCCACCGCATGCTGAGCGCTGCACCTACAGCGCCGATCAGAAGCGCAGCGATGGCGAACAGGGCCGTGATCTCTAGGTCCTCGGCTTCGACGACCAACTCCCGTTTGACGGAGTCGGTGATCTCGTCGAGGTCGGCAGCATCTTCGGCGCGAAAGTACGTTCCGTTCGTCCGAGCTGCGACGTCTTGTAGCGCCTCTTCGTCGAGGACAGTCGCGATGCTGAAGCCGTCGATGTCGATGACCGCACCCTCGGACGTCCCGAGGCCAACTGGGAAGACGCGAATTCCGGCACTCGAGGCAAGTTCGGCTAAGGGTGCCGGGTCCTGTTCAGTCGTGTCTTCACCATCGGAGAACATCACGATGATCGAGGACCCGAAGGATCCGAAGTCGACTTCAGGTAATTCGTCTCCGGTGCCTTCAGGGTCGAACAGCAGTGGACCTTCTGCAATAGCGCTCAGTGAGGCGAAAAGACCTTGCGACAGTGAGGTGCCGCCCGCGGCTTGGAGCCGGTCGATCGATGAGAGGACGGCGACCCGATCATCGGTGGGACGAAGCGTGACAACACCACCCGACCCGAATGAGACGACACCAACCTCAACGACACCAGGCTGAGCATTGACGAAGTCGATCGCCGCCTTCTTGGCTGCATCGAGTCGAGTCGGCTGGAGGTCGTCGGCCGTCATGCTGCTCGACGTGTCGAACGCCAGCACGACCGTGCTCTGGACCTGTGGGACGTCGATCGTGGCTTGCGGGCGTGCGAATCCGACGAGCATCGCAGTGAGCGACAGCAGCAGAAGGGTGGCAGGAGCATGGCGACGAAGGGTGGTGCGATGCTCGGCTGATCCTTGACCAAGACGCGTAGCGTGCCGAAGCGCAACACGTCGCCGGAGCTGCCACCGATATCCGACGATCAGAAGCGGAACGAATGCCAGGCCTAAGAGTGCGGCGGGCCATATGAAACTCATCGGCGTCGCTGCTTCCGCCGGTGTGCAACCATGTTCAACAGGGCCCGCGCCACGTCGTCAGTGGTCGACAATGTGAAGAGATCAACACCAGCGCGTCTCAACGATCCGACCAGCGCATCATTGCGATCTGATGCCGCTCGGGCGAAGCGCTCACGAAACTTGGGATCGCTCGTGTCGACGGTCATCTGCTCGCCGGTCTCGGCATCTTGCACGACTACGAGGCCCGCATCAGGGATTTCGACCTCTTGTGGATCGACCAGGCGGATCGCCACGACCTCGTGACGAGTCGCCAGCTGGCGCATCGCAGGCTCCCATCCAGGCTCACTGAGGAAATCCGAGATGACGATGATCAGCGAGCGCCGCCTGGCGAGGCCAGCGCCTGCCTGCAACAGGCCGGTGAGGGAGGTTTGCGCCCCGACGTCGGCGGGTGGGCGAAGGAGCTGACGGGCGATCCGAAGCACCTGCGTCCGGCCCGATCGCGGTTCGATCATGGCTTCGACGGCGTTGTTCCACAGCAGCGAACCCACACGATTTCCACGATTCGTGAAGAGTCGAGCGAGCGCGGTCACGAGCTCAGCGACGACCACTTCCTTCGCCCGGTCGGCGTGACCGAACTGCATCGATGCCGACCGGTCGACGAGAAACCACGCTGTGAGATCCCGATCCTCCTCGAACTCGCGAACGAAGGGTGTGTCCATGCGCGCCGTGACGTTCCAGTCGATTCGGCGAACATCATCATCGGGTTGGTACTCCCGAACATCGGTGACGTCGAGACCCGCACCGAGAAAGGTGGTGCGATGGTCGCCCTGCACGAGCCCATCGAGGCGCCGCAGGACGCTCCAATCGATGCGGTGCAGAAGCGCCTCAGGTGTTGGCGACGGGGCGGGTGGCGTTGCGCTCATGGAGCGGAACCTCTGGAAGTGGCACGGCCGACACGATCTGGGCAAGCAGGTCATCGGGTTGCACCCCGTCGGCCAAAGCTTCATACGAGAGCACGAGGCGGTGGCGCAAGACGTCAAGTGCGAGGTCACGTACGTCTTGGGGTAGCGCGTACTTGCGACCCCGCACAAAGGCCAACGCCTTGGCCGTGAGGATCAGGTTGATCGACGCTCGGGGGCTTGCTCCGTGTGTCAGGTAGGGGGACAGATGTACCAACCCAACGGTGTGTGGCTCGCGCGTCGCGGTTACCAACTGGACGGCGTACTCGATGAGGGCAGGATCGACGTAGGTTTCGTCAGCCGCCTCTTGAAGATCGATGAGTTCGTCGGTCGTGATGACCCGCAGGACTTCCTCGACCGCCCCCGTCATCCGCTCGACGATCACGAACTCCTCGGTTGGCGTCGGATAGCCGACGAGCACCTTCATCATGAACCGGTCGAGCTGTGCCTCCGGCAGCGGATAGGTGCCCTCGGATTCGATCGGGTTCTGTGTTGCCAGAACGAGGAACGGCCGCGGAACACGATGCGACTCCCGCCCGATCGTGACCTGGCGTTCCTGCATCACCTCGAGCAGCGCTGACTGGACCTTGGCTGGGGCACGATTGATCTCGTCTGCGAGCAGCAGATTCGTGAAGACGGGACCGAGCGATGTCTGGAATTCACCCGACTTCTGGTTGTAGATCCGCGTTCCGGTCAGATCGGCCGGTACCAGATCGGGGGTGAACTGGATCCTCTGGAACTCACCACCGATCGAATCGGCGAGCGTCTTGATCGCCAACGTCTTCGCCAATCCCGGCACCCCTTCGACCAGGACGTGTCCCCGCGCGAGGAGCGCGACGATCAGCTGTTCGAGAAGGAGGTCCTGGCCGACGATGACCTTCTTGACCTCATAGAGCACGTGTTCGAGCGCACGGTGTTTCGCCGGTGGTGTCGATGCCACGGGCGCGACGGAGACAGGAGGAGGGCTGCCGAGAAAGTCGCTCGTTGAAGTGGCGGCGTTCGGCGGCGCGGGAACCTGTGGGGTGGATGGGACGGCTCGGGCCGGGGGAGCGGGTGGGCTCACCGGGCCGTTTCCGGCGGAATCATCAGGAGTCATGTTCACTGTTCGGGCCCTCCAGCGGCGCCGCCTGCGGTTGCGATGGGAACGGCGAATCCGATCCCAGAGAAGAAGTCTTCGCCGGTTGGGTTGGCGATTGCGGTCACGATGCCGACCACCTGGGCGTTGCGATCGAGAAGTGGGCCGCCAGAGCTCCCCGGATTCACCGCTGCATCGAACTGGATGAGTTGCTCGAGATCCTGCCCGTCGGGAAGCGGGAGGGTCCTTTCCAGACCGGAGACGACGCCAGCTGAGAACGAACCACCAAGCCCCAATGGGTTGCCGATAGCGAAGATCGGGTCGCCCACGCGTAGATCGCCACCGAGCACAGCCGGGACGACGACCTCCGGCAGGCGATCTGCCTCGAGGACTGCAATGTCGACTGCAGGATCGGCTTGTACCACTCGAGCCGTCGCCTCGGTCCCGTCGGCGAAGGTGACCCTGATTTGGGCAGCGCCATCGATCACATGGTTCGACGTCATGATGTTGCCGGCAGTGTTGATGATCACGCCGGACCCGATGGAAGCCTCTTCCTCACCTGGTTCGCCCGTTTGGATGAACGCAAGTGACGGTAGGGCAGTGTTGTAGATCGCAGGCCCGATTGGCGCTGGGATCGTGGTCGAGGAGAGCGCTTCGCCAATTGCATCGTCGACCTGTTGCGGTGAAGTCGCGTCGTCTTCGGCCAGGACCCATCGTGCCGTGACCACACCGAGTACGACTGCGATGACAGCGACAACAACTGGCACCAGCCATTTCGGGCGAGTTCGCGGTGGTTGCGGTCCATCTGGTTCGACCTGCGGGGGTGCGGGCGCGTCGAGTAGGGCCGTCGCCGGTCCGGGAACGGAAACCGGAGGCATTGGAGCTCGGGACGAAAAGGGGTGCGTGGGCGTCATCGTATTGGGTCACTACGGTAGCCCTCGACCGATGAATCGATCGGTCGTCATAGCCGCTCCGTGGACATCCTTAGAGAATCTTCACCTGTGGGAGCCGTATGTCGATTGGCTTCGACCCGACCAGCGAGACCCTGTAGCGTCTCCTTCGAATGACAGACGACGCTGCACGGATAGGCGAACTCGAGACCGAGGTCATCGAACTCGAGAACGAAAAGGCGGCTCACCCGCTCGAACTCTTCTTCGACCTGGTATTCGTGTTCGCATTCACCCAGGACGTCTCGCTGATCGTCCACGACCTCACGCTCGGCGGGATATTGCGGGGGGCGATGTTGCTCGCGCTCATGTGGTGGGCGTGGACCAATTGGACATGGACGACAAACGTCGTGAATCTCGAGCCCCGAATCGTGCGCGTCGCAATGCTTGCATCGATGCTTGGTGTGTTCGGAATGGCTTTTTCGGTTCCAACCGCATTCGAGGGCGACGGAATGTGGGTGGCGCTCGGCTACGTCTGGGTGCGGGCGATTGCAGTCATCGTCTTCGTCATCGGAACCCGCGGTGATCCCGATGAGCAGCAAGCTCTCTTGAAGTACCTTCCCGGCTCGATGGTGGCGCCGGTGATCATCGTCGTCGGCGCCGCGGTCGGTGGCGATGCGTTGCAGTGGATCTGGCTCGTCGCGGTCGTGTTCGAAGTCGTCTCGGCCCTCTTGGGCGGCAGAGCGGACTGGAAGATCGACGCAGCACACTTTGCCGAGCGGCACGGTCTGATCCTGATCATCGCCCTCGGCGAGGGGATCATCGCGGTCGGTATCGCGCTCGGCGGCTTCGAGATCGATACCTCGCTGGCCCTACAGCTTGCCGTGGGGCTGACCGGCGTGTGTGCGCTGTGGTGGGCGTATTTTGATCGGCTGCAGGAGGTCATGGAAGGTGCTCTCCGTGCCGCAGACGAACACGAGACGGGTCACATCGCCCGCGACGTGTACTCGTTCCTGCATTACCCGATGATCGTTGGCATCGTCTTCTACGCGGTTGCGCTCGAGGAGGCCTTTCTGCATCCCGACGACCCGATGTCAACGGTCGTCGCTTCGGTCTTCGTTGCCGCTGTCGCGCTCTATCTGTTGGCCCAGGCGGTCGCTGTCTGGCGATGCTGGCGAACGTACCTCTACGAGCGGGTCATCGGTGTTGCAGTGATCGCAGGACTCGTCGCTGCGTGGGACGGCGCGGCAAAGAACGTCGTTCTGGCATCGACCGTCGTGCTGATACTCACCTTGACTGCGGAATACATGCGGTTCCGGTCCCGAATCCGCGGTGAGGTGCCAGACCCCGAGACGGCCGCAGCCTGACGTACGGAAATTCGCACGTAGACGCTGTCACCTCTAGCAGATGGCAAGCGATACGGTCGGCCCATGCGTCCTCAACGCGAGTCGAACGACCAACGCAGTGTTCGACTTTTGTTCTTTTGTGCGGTCGCGGCACTCGGACTTCTCCAAGCGTGCGGGAGCGGGGCGCAGACCAGCAGCGAGTCGACCAGTGCGCCGTCGACGACCGTGGTGCCGACCGCCCCCTCAGTGACCACGGCTGCTCCAACTACACAAGCGCCTGCGATCGACGCAGCCACGTCGTATCTGCGCCGGTGTGGTGGCTGTCATGGAGCTGAGGGCACTGCGCAGGGAGCACAGACCCTCGCCGGGGTGGGCTCGTTACCCGAGTCGTACGTTCTGGAGAAGGTCATGACGGGCGGTGGTGGCATGCCATCGTTTGGCGAGTTGCTCGAGCAGGCCGAAATCGACGCCATCGTTGCGTACGTGCGCGCGTCCTTCTGACCGCAGGAGGGCGAAGCCCGGAGAATCACGTCACAGTCGGTAGCCGGGATCCATCTGGTCCATGAGACGACGCAGCGCTGGCCATTCGTGTTTGCCGAGCGGGAAGTGGTCGTATTGGCGCTTGGCGAGTTGCCAGACATCGGTTCGTCCCGGGTCGATCTCGAGACCGCTGCCACGGGCAGCGAGAAGAGCCCGGCAACCGCGGACGAAGTAGTGCATGACCATAAATGCTTCTCCTGCCGTCTCGCCGACCGCGAGGAAGCCGTGGTTTCGCATCACCAGCATTCGATTGCCTGCCATGTTCTTCGAGAGACGCTCGCGCTCTTCGAGTGTGAGCGAAAGGCCTTCCCAGTCGTGATAGCCGATCTCGCCGTAGAGCATGGACGTGTCTTGGACGATGTGTTCGAAGCCGTGCTTCAGCGCTGTGACCGCCAGCGCATCGGGGACGTGTGCGTGGAATACCACCTTGTGTTGCGGGAAGTCGTTGTGAATCGCCGAGTGGATCACGAATCCGGCGGTGTTCACGTCTGCAGGGCCCTCGAGCACCGTTCCCTCGCTGTCGACCTTGATGAGATTCGATGCGGTCACTTCGTTGTAGAGCAGGCCGAACTTGTTCAGGAAGAAGTTGTGCTCGCTGCCGGGCACGCGCATCGTGATGTGATTCCACACGGTGTCGTCGTACCCGAAGTGCGCAGACAGCCGATACATCGCAGCGAGATCGACCCGGGCCTGCCACTCGGCGTCCGAGTAGCTGGTCGCATTTGCTGCGGTGAAGTCGTCCGCAGTCACTTCTCGGTTCGTGGGAGGTTGTGACGTCGTGGTCATGGCGTGTTGTCCTTCAAGTGTTGATGCAAGATGAGGTCGTTGCGTCGCTCGATCAGCTGCGCCGCGAGGAGGTGCGGTGCGTGTGCACCGTATTCGGCCTGGCTGCGTTCGTAGAGGTCGCGAACGTCGCGCATGAATGGCAGATCCACACCCACTGCGTCCGCCAACTCGAGCGCCAGGCGCATGTCCTTTGCGGCGTGCCCAAGGGGAAACGATGCGTCATATGTGCCAGCAAGGATCTTGGGGCCGTAGGTCTCTGCGACATAGCTCCGTCCAGCCGAGTTCTGGATGAGGTCGAGCATTGTCGCCGGATCG
>CAJQNJ010000043.1 GCA_905479685.1 uncultured Acidimicrobiales bacterium | reverse complement strand
GTCAGCCCCGAAACGACTCCGACGCGATTATCGACTGCCCGGTCTGTGCCGAAGTACGGCGCGGGCCTATCGCCGTTCTGCTGCCGTTGTCACGGTGCTCGCGAGCGCAAGACAGGTTCGGGTCCATTTGCCATACTGGCCCGGACTGATAAGCGCTATCGGTTCCAATTGCCTTCAGGCGGAAGTGGGGGAGTGTTATGCGAAGAGTGATCGCAAGTTTGTTCTCAGGTTTGCTGATAGCCAGTTTGACCGTGATCGCAGGGCCGGCGAGTGCCGCTCCGCAAGGCTTCACCGAGGACGAATTCGAGTACGGGTTTTTCTATGGAACCTTCGACCAGAGCCCCAACGTGGCTCTGTTCGCCGGAGGCAGGATCGAGCAGTTCTGCGTTGGCGACCCTGGGACGGCCCCGCTTCGCGTGTTTCTGCGCGACAACGAGACGGTGGATCTGAAGGTCAATGCCAAAGACCAGCCGATCCACTTGTACTACACAGAGTTCAACGACATACCGGAGTGGCTCGACGCAATCTGTCCAGAGATCGCAGGCGGAGGTGATGCCCCCGCACCGTTCGCCAGTGGGACAGCCAATCTGAAGGTTCGCGACTCCTACCTCTTCGAGGACGGACCCCCTACCCGCTTGTTCAACTCGGCCATGCTGACGATGACGATGCTGCTGGAGATGAGTCTGCTATTCGTGACAGGTTGGGTCCGTATTCGCGATCCATCGCGCATCGTCCCAAGTGACCCGAGGGGCGAAGTCGGCACTCGAGACTGATTGCGGGTGTCTCATTCCATGACGCGCAGTGTGTCGGGGATGTCCATGCGGCTGATGCGCCGTGTGAGGAAAAGGGGTGCGATTGAAACGGCGACGATTCCGACGATCACGGCGAGGATGATTGTCGTGGGGGAGATGTAGGAGTCGATCGCGAGGTCTGGGAGTGTTGTGGTGGCGAGGGAGCGAAGCATTACTTGGAGGAAGAGGAAGCCGGCGGCGAGGCCGATCAGGGTTGCCAGGACTCCGACGAGGACACCTTCTTTGACCACGACGCCCATGATGGATCGGACGGGGATGCCGAAGGCGCGCATGGTCGCATGTTCGCGACGGCGTTCGTCGACTGAGATTCTGGTGGCGTTGAACGCAATGAGGAGCGCCAGTGCCAGGACGGCGACGGCGGTGATGATGAGGAACCCGACGATCTGGTCGAGTGCGCTGTCGAATGCTTCGCTGATCTGAGCGACGGCTTGGCTCGACGTCACGCCCTCCAGCTCGAACAGTGAGCGTTGAACGTCGCCTCGGTCCGAACCGGGGGCGGGGGCGGTGTGCACGATGTTGGCGGAACCTCCTAGGCCGAAGTGATCTGCCTGATCGATGTCCAAGAACGCGAAGGTTCGCAGTGGATTCGCGTGGATTCCCGTGACAGCGAAGTCTGACTCGATGAGCGCGAACGAGCCGGAGTCGGTCCGCGTCGGGTGTTGCAATGTCATCGTATCGCCGAGGTTCACGCCGAGGTCGTCGGCGGCTTTGCTCGCCAGGACGATCCCCGCTTCGGGTGCGCCATCGGAGCGTTCGATGGTGGGTGTCCACAGTGCGTTGTCGAGGTCGATGATTTCGACGAGGAGGTCAAGATCCTCCTTGCCGTTGGCGGCGATCGCCGAAGCGGGAAGGCGCAATCCGGCGTCGGTTGCACCGACTGCGGGTGCGTCGGCGATGGCTGTGATCACGTCGGAGCCGACGGGGTAGAACGTGTCGAGTTGCACGAGGACGCGGTCGGTATTGCCTTTGGTGAGTTCGTTGCCGGTCTGGTCGATCGTACGGCCGAAGCTGTCGAGCATGCCGAACACCGCCACGAGTGCGGCGATTGCAGCGCCGACACCGATGGCGGTCAGGACGGTGCGGCGGGGGGTGCGCAGGAAGTTGCGGATTGGTATCTGGGTGAGGCTCGACCCCGGCAGCTTCCAACGAGCTGTCAGATTGGTGAGCCGGCTCGTCTTGGCGGTGAGGTGGCCGGTTCGTATCGCTTCGATCGGTTCGACACGAACCGCCCGCCACACCGGGATTGCACTCGCCACGATTGGGATCAGCAATGCAAGCACTGCAGCTTGTGCGAAGACGCTGAACTGGAATGGGGTGCGATAGATCGGGAGCGGTCGGACTGACTTGAAGAGGTTGGCCATTGCCTGACCGACGAGCAGTCCGACACCAACGCCGGCCAAGGTGCCGAGGACTCCCACTTGCACACCAACGAGAAGGGGACGGATCGCGAGCTTGGACCGGGCGACCCCGAGCGCCATGCCGATACCGATCTCACGCCGTTGTGCTTCCACGATGCGGGAGACGAGATTGAACGCGGCGATGGCCGCTGCGATCAGGACGAGGCCGGCGAGCATGTTCCAGAACTGCTGATCGTTGTCGATGTCTTCGTACAACACTCGGTAGGCAGTGGTGTCATCGCGGGTAGACACCGTCGCACTCACGCCAAGTTCGGCCACGGCGTCACCGAGTTGCACTTCGACGGCATCACGGTCAGCCCCGTCGGCGAGTGTGACGACAAGATCATTGACGCTTGCCGACCGTCCGACGACGTCTTGGGCAACACCCAACGGAAGGTAGAGCGGTGCGAGGTCGCCTGCGCTGAAGATGCTCCCCTCGGGGCCCTCGTAGAAGAAGTCTTCGGGCGACGTGCCGAGACCGGCATAGTCGACGGTCCGGTTGCCGCCGACAGTGACCACACCGTCTGCCGGCAGGTTCCAATGATCCGCGAACTGCGCCTCCAGCACACCCGCCGCTGAACCCGCGGTCGGGTTCTGTCCCTGGCTAATCCACAGATCGTCCACTGCGTCGCCGCTCGTGATGTCCATCCCGACGATGCGTGCAGCTACGAGGATCGCATCCGTGTCGGTCGATGCGTCGATTTGACTGTCGACGACGAGACGCTCGGACGCCTGCACGACCACGCCGGGATCGGCAAGGCCGTCAACGGCTGCGACAAGTGCACCTTCGTCGATGAACGTTCCGGGGCTGAGGGTCACCTGCAGGTCGTGCATGTCGAGCGCAGCGAAGCTCTCGTCGTTCGACACACGACGCCACGTTGAGGTGCTCCCCAGGCCTGCGTAGACGCCGACCCCGATCGCCATCACCAAAGCAATCACCACCACGGCGACCCAGTGGTGGCGCAGGTCGCGCCATGACCACCGAAGCCACACTCCTGTGCTGCGGGGTGGATCGGCGACGGGTGGGTTCACCATTGCAGGTCACTGATGTCGGCTTTGCCGCCCTCGGGTGGGCCGTCGGCCACGATGCGGCCGCTCGACAACTCGATCACGCGGTCAGCAACACGGGAGATCTCGCGGTTGTGGGTCACGACCAGCACC
>CAJQNJ010000042.1 GCA_905479685.1 uncultured Acidimicrobiales bacterium | reverse complement strand
GACTGGCTCGTGCAGTTCGCTCAGATGGGAGCCGTGTTCTCGCGGGCCCGTTTCGACATCGAGCGACCGCGCCTGGGTCTCCTCTCGATTGGAGAGGAGGCAGGCAAGGGTTCCCCGCTGGTAAAGGAAGCCTGGAGCCTGCTCGATGACGTCGACTGGTCTTCTCGAGGTGTCGAGTTCGTTGGCAACGTCGAAGGTCGAGACCTGATGGGTACCGACGTGGATGTTGTTGTCACCGATGGTTTTACCGGCAACGTCGCCCTCAAGACGCTGGAAGGGTGCGCAAAGAACATCATCAGCGCGTTGCTCGAATCCTTCGAATCATCACCAGAGGCCAAAGCGGCGTCCGAGGCGCTGCTCCCAGCTCTGCTTCCCCTGTATCAACGGTTCAACCCCGACAGCTACGGCGGAGCGATGCTTCTCGGTACCAAGGGGGTCTGCATCATCAGCCATGGGTCATCTGGTGACGAAGCCATGGCCAACGCGATATCGGTTGCGAGCGAGATGGTCTCGGGAGATCTCGTAGGGAAGATTCACGCAGCGATCAACGATTGATTCTGTTTGATTCACAGCGGGAACCCCGCACCTCGATCTCGATTCGATACTATTCAGCGCGACGCAGTCAAGGGAGTGCACCGTGTCAGACGAAACAGGTGGGGAATCAGGAACGATTGGACGAGACGGGGTTCTCGGCATCGTTCGGGACCGTCTTGCGGAGATTCTCGAGCTCGAACCGACAGAAATCGGCGAGGGAGACTCGTTCCAGGACGATCTCGACGCTGACTCGCTCGCCTTGATCGAGCTTGTCGAGGCGATCGAAGAAGAGCTCGGGGAGCGATCGATCACTCTTCGTATCGAAGATGATGATCTCGAAGACCTGAAGACGGTCCGCGACGCAGTCGACTACGTCGTCGCTCGCCTTGGCTGACCCTTCGACTGCCTCTGAAGAACATGTGGCGCTCTCTGAGGCGCTGGGTTATGACTTCGTCGATGGGTCCTGGTTCGACCTCGCACTGACACATCGGTCATGGTGCGCGGAGCACGGAGATGCCCCGTCGAACGAACGTCTCGAGTTCCTTGGCGACGCCGTCCTTGGACTGTCGATCACCGATTCTCTGTTCAACGACAATCCCGACACGGCCGAAGGCGACCTCGCAAAAGCGCGCGCTGAGATCGTGAGCGCTCCTGTGTTGGCCTCGATCGCTCGAGCGATCGGGCTGGGGCCACTCCTTCGATTGGGCAAGGGCGAGGAGCTGTCGGGAGGACGAGAAAAGGACTCGATTCTTGCCGATGCGATGGAAGCAGTGATCGCCGCTGTCTATCTCGATGGCGGCTGGGAGGCTGCGCGAGCGCTGGTTGTTCGTCATCTCTCGGGGGCATCGGTGCAGGCCCAGTCAACGCCGGGAGAGCGTGACTACAAGACTCGGCTGCAAGAACGCGCCGCCGAGATGGCACTCCCAGCACCCGAATACGACATATCATCCTCTGGTCCCGACCACGGGCGACGGTTCATGTCGACGGTACGAGTGGGCAAAACGATTGGTAGGGGAACAGGCCGATCGAAGAAACAAGCACAACAGCAAGCCGCCGAAGAAGCACTGACTGTGCTCAATTCGGGCCAGTCGGCGTTTGCCGACGACAATGAGACCGTGCAGGAAGCTGCAGCATCGGCTCGCAGCGGAGGATCGCAATGAAAGCAGAACTACCCGAACTCGAAATGGTGAAACGCGACCTCGAACGCGAAGTCATTGGTCGCAAGGTCAAGGAGGCCACCGCGTCTGGGATGGCGGCGCTTCCTCGCTACAAGAATCGAAAGAGCTTTGCTGCACAGCTCGAGGGCGTGAAGATCACCGGAGTCATCCGTCAAGCACACTTCCTGTTGTTTCCGCTCGACAGCGAGGACATCCTGGTCATCCACATGGGTGACGGAATGCTTCGTCGAAACGCAAACAAGGACAAAGAAGAAAAGGGCACCGAAGTCGTCATCACCTTCACACAGGGTGGACAATTACGATTCGTCGACCCCGACGCGACTGGCGAGATCGCAGTGGTGCCAAAAGACGACATCATGGCCGAGTTCCCGACGTTGAACGATCCGGCACTCGACCCAATCGACACTCCGCTGTCGTGGCTTGCGTTTCGCGATCTGATCGAAGCCCATCCGACGACCCTCAAAGAGTTGCTCATCGACGGTCAGGCGATCGTTGGCATTGGCTCGCTCTATGCCGATGAAGTGTTGTTCGATGCAGGCCTCCGGTTCGATCGATCGTCGACGACGTTGTCGACCCAAGAGGTGCGCCGCTTGTACCGTTCCCTCGTCGAGACCCTGCACAATGTCATCAAGTATCGAGGCACGACGCTCGAGGATCGACCCTGGGCAGACGTCTTCGGCGAGCCTGGAATCTTTGATCAGCACCTGCAGGTATTCGGTCGAGATGGGCAGCTGAGCCCTCGCTCCCGCACCCCGATCCAACGGGTGAAGTTCAAGGGCGAGTGGACCTACTTCTGCGAGACGCAGGTCTGAGTCCTGCCCGAGTTACACGGGTGTAGTTCTTCGCGATAGGTTTTGATTGCGCGTGCTCACCTCTGCGCGCTGGAGAACCCGTGTACTTGAAGACGCTCACGATGAAGGGCTTCAAATCCTTCGCCGACTCGATTGATCTTGCGCTCGAACCCGGTGTGACCGTGGTGGTCGGTCCGAACGGCAGTGGCAAGTCGAATGTTGTGGACGCGATTGCATGGGTGCTTGGCGCCCAAGCACCGTCATCGGTGCGTTCGCAGAAGATGGACGATGTCATCTTCGCCGGAACATCCAACCGCCCCGCGCTCGGGCGAGCGCAAGTCACCCTGACGATCGACAACTCCGATGGGGAGCTTCCGACCGAGTTCAGCGAGCTCGAGATCAGCCGCACACTGTTTCGATCCGGTGATAGCGAATACTCACTGAACGGTGTTCCGTGCAGGCTGCTCGACATTCAGGACATGTTGTCGGACTCCGGCGTCGGTCGAACACAACACGTGATCATCAGCCAGGGGCAGATCGATGCAGTGCTCAACGCCCGCCCCGAGGATCGGCGACTGATCATCGAAGAAGCCGCTGGCGTCCTGAAGTTCCGAAAGCGCCGAGAGAAGGCGCAACGTCGACTGGTCGCAACCGAGGCCAACCTCACCCGAATCCAGGACCTGCTTCGCGAGGTGCGACGTCAGTTGCGTCCCCTCGAGAAACAGGCCGACGCAGCTCGCCGCCACGGTGATGTGGTCGCTGAGCTTCATGCGTGCCAGGTCTGGCTTGCCGGGCGTCAGGTCGAGTCGCTTCGAAAGAAGATGGAGTCCCATTCGAGCGATCGGCGGGACTTGGCAATGCGCGATCGAGATTTGCGAGCACTTCTGTCATCGCTCGATGTCGACATCATGTCGATCGAAAGTGATCTTTCGGCACAAGGTGCAGTCGATCTCGGCGACGCGTTGGCCAGACTGGAGGGCTTGAATCAACGTGCTCGCGGTGCTGATGGTCTCCTCGGCGAGCGGATTCGCGGCATTGGACGCGAGCGTCAAGCAACGATCGATGGTGACGTGCTGGCCGCACTTCGAAGTGAAGCGTCTCAGCTTGCAGAGCAGCTGGCCGAGGTCGACTCGTCCGTACTTTCACTGGCTCCAGAGCTTGAAGACCTCACCCGGACCGAGCACAGCCTCGCTGAAGATCGGTCATCGTTCGAGCTCGCGTTGTCATCGATGACCGGCGATGGCGCCGAGGCCGCAGCTGCGGGTCGCGCCGCTGAGGTGCGAGGCGAACTGGCGGCGCTCCGCAATTCGATCGTCGCAGCTCGTTCCGAACTCGACGGAATCGCGGAACGAACGAACTCCCTCGGCGAACGAAGGGCCACACTCGACAGCCGGACGGCAGCCGAACGACTGAAACTCGATATCGCAGTACAAAAAGAGCAGGCACTCGTGAGCGCCGCCGACGCGGCTGCCGTTGCTCATCTCGATGCGCAAGAACGGCTTGCGTCGATACGAGATGAGCGAGCTGAGGCTGATGCGGTGTGTCGTTCAGTCGAGGCTCGAGTGACAGCCCTCACCGAGGCGCTCGCGTCGGCGCGTGCTGCCGCTGGCGTGCACGCACTCGAGGGCACCGATGGACTCGTCGGCACCTTGCTCGACGTGGTGGCGATCGAGGCTGGCTGGGAGGATGCTGTCGAGGCTGCGCTAGGTGAAGCGCTTTCGGCTGTCGTCGTGAACTCGAACGATGCAGCCCGTCATGCGCTCGATGCGTTCGCACGCACGACCGGTGCTGGATCTGTCATTGCGTTGGATCCCATGTTGCCGCCAGCGTTGCCAGGACCGGACTCGGTTCTTCATCGCGTATCTCCGCTCCGTCCTGACGTTGCCGGCGTCCTTGGTCGACTGCTGTCCGATGTCGACGCGATCGATGCCGATTGGCGCGCAGCCGTCGACCGGTCCGTCGAGACCGGCCGAATTGTCGTCACTCGCGGCGGAGACCGCATCGGCGGTGGCTTGTGGCGGATCGGCACGAGCGGAGTGGGTGCGACGAAAGCTGCGCTTGATGAAGCGATTTCCGACGCGGCGTCAGCGCGCGACCAACGAGCACGGTGCGACGACCAGGCCTCTTCGGTGGTGGCTGATGTCGAACGGCTCGCCATCGTCGACCAGGAGGCCGCTGGGGCGCTCGACTCGAATGACGCGGAGCTCACCTCGACGACCGAGGCGCTCCACCAGATCGATGCGCAAATCCGCCAGATAGATGTTGAGACCGAAACCCTCGAGGCACAACGGTTCGAGCTCTCTCTGCGCTTTGAACGAGAATCTTCTCGGACGGGCGAGCTCGAAAATCTACTGCCGACCCTCGAATCGGCTGAGGTGGAGTCTGCGGAACGAAACCGCGAACTCGAAGCGACGCGTTCGGTCTTGGCGCAACGCAACGCAGTGGTGAGCGAGCGGCGAACTGATTTCGAGGTCCGTTCGGCATCGTTCGAGGAGCGGCGCGCTGCGCTTCGGCGTCGCCTCGGAGAGGTGCAAGATCGACTCGAGCGACTCACTGTTGAAAAGAGTGACGCGGAGAGCAAACGCGTCGTACTCGACAGAACCGAATCGCTTGCAACCCGGCTCCAGACGATGTTGGCCAACACGATTATCCACCTGGACATTCATCTCGAGGACCGTCGTGAAGAACGACGTCAACAGTCCGCGATCGTGCACGAGCTGACGGGGCGCCTCGACGACATGCGATCGACACGGTCGAGGACCGAAGTCGAGCTTCGAGAACTCGGTGAACGGACGGCTCGGATCGAAATCGACGAGACCGAGACGCGCCTTCGCCTCGAAACGACGACCGAGATGCTTCGCCGAGACCTTGATGTGGATCCATCAGGAGCAATCGCTGCCGTCCGACCCGAGCTACCAGAGAACGTCACGCCTGCGGCTCGTGCACGCGAACTCGAGCGGGATCTGAAGCTGATGGGACCGATCAACCCGTTGGCCCTACAGGAGTTCGAGGCACTCCAGGAACGCCACGAGTTCCTGAATGGGCAGCTCGAGGACATCCGATCGACCCGGCGCGAACTGAACAAGGTGATCAGGGCAATCGATGAAGAGATCGTGACGGTATTCGCATCGGCGTACGCCGACGTTGCCGACAACTTCGAGACATTGTTCGAGCGGCTCTTTCCCGGGGGTAAGGGTGGTCTGCGTCTCACCGATCCGGACAATCTCCTCGACACGGGGATCGAAGTCAGCGCCAAGCCATCAGGCAAGAACGTCAAGAAGTTGTCCCTGCTCTCGGGTGGGGAGCGTTCGTTGACCGCTCTGGCATTCTTGTTTGCCATCTTCCGCAGTCGCCCGTCGCCGTTCTACATCATGGACGAAGTCGAGGCGGCGCTCGACGATGTGAACCTGCATCGGTTCCTGAGCCTGATCGATGAATTCCGTTCTGAAGCTCAGCTCGTGATCGTGTCTCATCAAAAGCGCACCATGGAGAGCGCCGACTCGCTGTATGGGGTGACGATGGAGCCCGGTGGCTCGTCTCGAGTGGTGAGTGAACGCTCCGAGGTCGAACGAAAGTTCGGTTCGGGCGCAACGCGCGACGCAGCACTCGCGTCGAGCTGACATACCCGCTCGTTCCTCGCTGCCGGCAATCGGACATTCGCATCGCTCGGTGTGCTGCGGATGGCCGGAGGCCCCGTTCCGCCCTCCGTCCCTCCGGGCTGGGGTGCTGGCGCATGCTTCAGCGGATCTCGATTGGAAGTGCCGAGAAGTGATCGCGGCCGAGTGAGCGTGGAGTTGAAGTACCTTCGTTGTCGATGAGAATTCTTGTTGTTGATGACGAAGTCGATCTCGCCGAAGCGGTTGCTACAGGGTTGCGGCGAGAGGGATACGCGGTCGACGTCGTCAACGGTGGACAGGAAGCTCTCGAGCGGGTGCAGTTTCAGCCCTATGACCTGATCTGCCTCGATTTGACCATGCCTGACATGGATGGTCTGGAGGTATGTACGCGACTCCGCTCCAACCCTCCGATTGGAGGTGCGCCACGAATCCTGATGTTGACGGCGCGTGACGCGGTGGATGAACGAATCATCGGCCTCGATTCGGGTGCCGACGACTACCTTGTGAAACCGTTCGCCTTCGGCGAGTTGTCAGCACGTATTCGTGTTCTGTTGCGCAGAGGCGTCGATCATGCTTCATCGGTCCTTACTGTCGGTCCGCTGTTGCTCGACACGGCGAGACACGAGGTCTCGAGCGGTGGGGAAGCATTGGACCTGACGCCAAAGGAGTTCGCTCTCCTTCGGTATTTCATGACCCACGCGGGAAACGTGCTGAGTCAGGAGCATCTGCTCGAACACGTGTGGGACGAGAATGCTGATCCCTTCACGAACACCGTACGCGTGACGGTTGGGACGCTTCGTCGCAAACTGCACGGAATGAGCGCTGAGCCGATGATCGAGACGGTGATCGGTTCTGGGTATCGACTGGTTGACACCGTTGCCGAGGGAACATCGTGAAGCTGAACAATCGAGACCATGGTTCGGTGACGGGCGAATTCAAGCCACCGGAAGTTGCTGCCGCACGGCAGCGGCCGGTCCGTCGCCCGATGAGCGTCGGGGCGAACACCGACCGTTTCCTGCCATCGTGGATTGGCTCGATCCGATTCAGGCTCGCACTTCTGTATTCGGTACTGCTGTTCGGATTGGCTGCGATCGTGATCGGGGGCATCTATGCGGGAATCAGCCGTGAGCTCGGCGGCACCATCATGGATGATTCGCGTTTCGACCTCATCTTTCGCAACACCGACAGTGGCGCACAGATCGCCGTTCGTACATTGGAGGACTTCGAGGCCGAGGTTGACCGCCAGGCCCTCCAGGACCTTCGCCGCTACTCGTTCGCTGCTCTGGGTCTGCTCTTCTTTGCCAGCCTCGTGGTCGGTTGGTACGTGGCAGGAATCGTTCTTCGTCCCATCGAGCGGATCACGGCTGTGGCCCGTTCGATCAACGCAACCGATCTCACGAGGCGCATCAATCTCGCTGGGCCAGACGATGAACTCGGGCAACTCGCAGGAACGTTCGACGACATGCTCGATCGGCTCGCCATGGCGTTCTCTGCACAGACGAGATTCCTCCACGAAGCGTCACACGAGTTGCGCAATCCGCTCGCCGTGATTCGAACCAACCTGGAGGTCACACTCGCTGATCCAGATGCATCCGTGGAGGACTTGCGCAAGACGGGACAAGTTGTCGAGCGCTCGGCAGATCGAATGGCCACCCTTGTCGATGACCTGCTCGACCATGCACGGGAGGAAACCCGCGCAACGCGTGTGGAGGTCATCGACCTGGCTGCCGTCGTCCAAGGTGTTGGGGAGGAGTTCGACATTCCGGCTACCGCCGATGGTGTTCGTCTGGAAGTTGTCGCGGAGTCCGAGTTGCTCGTCGAGGGCGATCCGATTGCTCTGCGACGCGCATTGGCGAATCTGTTGGCGAATGCCATTCGGCTTGCCCCAGATGGTTCGGTGATCTCGATCCGCGCAGGACAAGTCGATGACTGGGTGTGGATGGGAGTGCAGGATCAAGGTCCTGGGCTTTCTGACACCGATCAACAGCGTGTGTTCAGACGGTTCTGGCGAGGGGACAACACGCAGAACCTCAAGCGCGATGGGCGATCAGGCCTCGGTCTCGCGATCGTCAAACAAATTGCTGAAACGCACGGCGGGACCGTTCGTGTCGAGTCGGAGTTGGGGGAGGGTTCAACCTTCGTCATCTGGCTGCCGCGGCTCGGTGCGCCACGTTCGGACCTCGCAACCGATCGACAAGTTCCATCACCGGCAAACGCGGCGGAAACGGAACATCCGACGCTTACAGCCCCTTTATCTCAGACTGAATAGATTCACCGTGTACTGCCGGATCGGTAGGGGCTCCCCTCCTTCCTTCCCGATTCGGTACAACGTCAGGAGCCAGGTGCCCGGTGGTGCGTCCTTCCCCGGGCACCTCGTTCCTGTTCGGTCTGCTGCCACGTCAGGCGCAAGAAACCGGCTGGTTCACGACATGGCCTCCTAGGATGAGGCAGTTATGGATCCAGTCATTCTGATCATTTTGGTGCTCGTTGGTGTCCTCGTCGTTGGAGGTGCGGCAGTTGCCTTCTTGCGGGGGCGAACCGATCACGTACCCTCGATCGACCCCTCCACAACCGACGCGTCCGATCGGATCATTCAGCGCCCAGGTGAAGGCACGCTGCTCGATGATCGAGGGGCCGTCGTCGATGAGCCTCTCGCAGACTCACCAACAGTCGTCGAAGCGCCCGTTCCCGCGACCTTTCGCGATCGGCTTGGCAAGGCGCGGTCGACAATGGCCGGTTATCTGTCATCGATCGTGTCGCGAGGCGACGTCAATGCAGAAACTTGGGAGGAGCTCGAGGAGGCGTTGATCCGCGCTGACGTGGGTGTTGCTCCGACCATGGAGATCCTCGAGACCGTGCGAGCTGCCGCAGAGGCAAACGATGTGACCGACGGGTCAGCACTGATCGAGCTCGTGAAAGATGAACTCAAGAGTCGCCTCGGTGGCAAGGACATCGAACTGGCGACCGGAGGGTCGCCGTCGGTGTGGCTGTTCGTTGGTGTGAACGGGGTAGGCAAGACGACCACGATCGGCAAGATCGCGACACGAGAGGTCGCAGCTGGCCACACAGTGGTCCTCGCAGCGGGCGATACCTTCCGCGCAGCGGCCGCCGAGCAGCTCACGATGTGGGGCGAAACCTCTGGTGCGCACGTCGTACGTGGCGCTGAAGGCGGCGATCCATCTTCGGTCATTTACGACGCCATCGAACATGCTGCGTCATCTGGTGCCGA
>CAJQNJ010000041.1 GCA_905479685.1 uncultured Acidimicrobiales bacterium | reverse complement strand
GGCCGCACGTCGTCGTGTTCAAAGGCAAAACGAGCGCCGGTGCGATGAAATCCGCTCATCACCTCGTCGACGATCAGGAGCACACCGTGCCGATCGCAGATCGCTCGTAGACCGGTGAGAAAGCCGTTGGGCGCTGGAATCATGCCGCCGTTGCCCTGCACAGCTTCGATGATCACGGCCGCTGTTCGATCCCAGCCACTCGCTGGATCACCGAGTTGGTGGTCGAGCAGGGCGAGTGTGGTGGAAGAAACCGCTTCGGGAGAAGCGCCGAGGGGTGACCTGTAGGGGTCGGGAAAGGGGAGATGGGTCACCGCTTGGCCGAGAGGGCCGAGTCCGTCGCGCTGTGATTGCTTTCCCATCAACGCGAGCGCGCCAACGGTTCGACCATGAAAACCACCGCTGAAGCCGATGATGCCACTTCGACCGGTTGCCCGCCGAGCAAGTTTCAATGCTGTTTCGACCGCTTCTGACCCCGAGGACGCCAAGAGCGCTCGAAACTCGCCGGACTGCGTTGCGACGAGTGACTCGAGCAGTTGAACCCGAATCTCTGATGTGAACGACATCGCTTGGCTTCCCAGCGCCGCTTGGCGTGCAACCGCATCGGTGATGTCGGGGTGGCTGTGACCGAGATTCAACGAACCGAAGCCAGCGACCATGTCGAGAAACCGGTTTCCGTCGGGGTCCGTGATCACTGCTCCATCAGCTGATTCGAGGACCACTGGACTGTCCGCCATACCGAACGTGAGCCCGGAGCGAGCTTCGACACGGCTGAGCCGTTCGATGATTGCTCTCGACTTCGGCCCGGGATGAGTGATGGAGATACAGGGCGCGTCCATAGAAGAAGCCTAGGTCAGCGTGGTGCTGTCGAGCATGCCCCTGACGTAACGGGCTTGGCCCGCGTGTTGAAGGTTGTCGCTCAGAACGCTGACCAGCCGAACACCAACCGAAACGGGTGGTGTATAGCTGCGGTCGACGATTCGGTCCAGCTCCGAGGCGTCGATCGATCGGAGGTACGTCAGCGAACGGTCCATGACTTCGTCGTGATACCCGACGAGCACTCCGGGGCCGTTGGGCTGGATTGCTGCCACCTCGTCGGGCCCATCGCCTTGGCCCAGATCGGAAGCGTTGGCAGGCAGTCCGAGTTCGGCCGCCCAGGGCGAGCTGACCCACACCTGTTCCGATCCGTCGATTGCGCTGATGTGGTCGTCCTGGATTCGGGTGAGATGCCAGACCAACCAAGCGATCGAGTTCGACTCTGGATGTGGCCGGTACGTGAGTTGCTGTGTGTCGAGACCGAGCGTCGCCTGCTGGACCAGCTCCCGTATGCGTTGGTACGCCTCGACAAGGACATCGGCAGTTTCCATGCATGCAGCGTAATTCGCCGACCGGACGGGTGGACAGTGCCCCTTGCGTACGCCAGCAAGCCAGGAAATGCATCGCACATGTAATCCCCAGCGCTCAGCCGATCACCACGTCCGAATGCGCAGCGTCAAATCGAACGTGCGTGAGGTCGGGAATTCGTGCGTCTGGCTCGATCGTCCACTCGAGGTCTCCAACGGCAACGACCATGCAGCCTGCGTTACGTGCTGCGACGCCGCCGGCAGGTGCGTCTTCGAACACCAGGATTTCGGCGGGTGCGATCCCGATCAACTCGGCTCCTCGGAGATAGGCCTCTGGGTCCGGCTTGCCATTCGTCACGTGGTCGGCGGTGATGACCGCGTTTGGTACGGCAAGCCCAGCACCTGCCCAACGCGCGCTGGCGAGGGCAGAGGTTGCCGAGGTCACGACAGACCATGGAATCGTCAATGAGTGAAGAAACTCGGAAGCTCCGTTGATGCGTGGGGTGTCGTGGGCGACGTCGATCTCGATGATCTCGAGTTGGTCGACGGCTGCGGCGAGTACGTCACCTGTGAGGAACTTCCTGAGGGTGTCGACGGCCCGACGGCCGATGAGCACGGGAGCGAGCGCCTCGTAGTCAAGGTCGAAGCGCCTCGCGAGTTCGGCCCATGCGACTTCGACTTGTGCGTGGCTGTCGACGAGTACACCATCGTTGTCGAACAAGAGACCAGACACCGAGATGCGTTGCACCGAGTCAAGGTAGCTCGTATCCAACGTCCGTTTGACGGTTCCAAGCTAACTTTACATAACGTATATTTCCGGCGGTTCTGACAAAAACTGCCCGTACGCGGCGGTGCGACCATGATCGGACCGGATGCGGCCCGGCCCCCAACACTTGCGCAGCCCCTAACGGGCACCCAACATTCGCATGAACCAATTCGGCTCAGCCTGACCTTCGTCAGCGCAGCTACACCGATCCTCTTGTGAAATTCCCGCGAGTACTTGGTCTACGTGGGCACCACAGCCAGCCCAGCTTGCTTTTTGGCAGGTTGAACAGGTCGTTCTTCTACACATGTCAGGCCCTCCGCACGCAATTGTACGTACATTACGTGCGGATCGCACTGATGACAGCGTCACTAGGTGAAGATGATTTGTCCCCCGCCAGCCATGTCGTAGAACTCACCGACGGTGATGACGTCATCAACCTGATCGATGAGCTCGTCACGCTCGATACCGAACAGGTCGACCGAAGCCAGGCATGCATACAACCCAGCGCCGGTGTCTGAAATCATCTCCACGAATTCGGGGATGCCCGGGAAATCGAGTTCCTCGATCTGATGTTCCATGTATTTGGTCATCAGCGCCGAAACTCCTGGAAGCCCTCCGGCCCAGGTCGGGATGTGCAACCCCGGGTTGCCGACCGTCGCCACTTTGATGTGGTCGTGTCGGTCCTTGTGGATCGCATCGAGCCCGAAGAACGTGAAGAACAGATTGGCTTCAATTCCTTCGGCGCGGGCGCCATTGGCCATGATCAACCCGGGATAGACCTCCTCGAGCGAACCCTTTGAGATGATGATCGACACCTTTTTGATCTTCTCGTCGACCTCGGGTACGGCCTCAACATTTTGTACAGCAGTCATGAATTGTCCTCTCGGTGGTGTGATCAGATGCAGCCGCGTGGCTTAGGGATACCAGCGACTCGGGCGGCCAACTTTGCCGGCCCTTTGGGGAACAACTGATAGAGCTCCTTGACGCTGACACCCGAACTCTTGCCGAGTTTGCGCACGGTTGGCCCAGTCCCCTTTTCGAAGTACTCCTGGCGCATGAAATGCAGCACCTGCCAGTGCTGCTCGGTCAGCGGAGTCGGCACACCCCACTCGTCAGCGAGTTCGGTGGCCATTTCATCGGTCCATTGTGTGGCGTCGACGAAGAACCCTTCTTCATTGAGTTCAACTTCTGTACCTGCAAGAACTCGGCTAGTCATGTCTGTGTATCTCCTGTGGTCGTTGTTAAAGAGGCCTCGTCTTCGGTCGGAAGTCGTTTCCCGAACGTGGGCATGTCTGCGGAGAGGCCGGGAAGATCACGACCTGGCAACAGGCCGTGCCAGTAGAACGATTGGAACATCAGCTTTCCGATGTGGTTGAGCCGTGACTCTTTGAGCAGTGGCAGGCCAACCGGGCCTGGATAGTGCCCTCGAAGTGGCTCGGTCTCGTAGTTGAAGTCGATGAGGAGCGCCTTGGAAAACCCGGTTTCGATGAAACAATTCGCATGTCCATCGAACTCAGCCTCGAGATCCCGGCCATCGAGAAATGCCTCCATGTTCTCAATGAGCACTTCTCCTTCGAAGTGTGTCACCGAGCCTGCCTTGGACGCCGGAATATCAGCTGCGTCTCCGATCACGAAGACGTTCGGAGCGACCTCCGATTGCAGGGTGGCATTGTTCGTCGGCACGAAACCAAGCTCATCGCCGAGGCCTGGCGAGTTGTTGACGTATTCGGCTCCCCCATGCAGTGGGATCACTACAGCAAGATCGAATGGAATCTCGGTGCCGTCGTATCCGATGAGCAATCCGGCTTCACCGTCGACCTCGGCGGTGTTGAACTCGGTTCGCAGTTCGATGCCCTTCTCCTCGAGCAAGGATGTGAGCGCCATCGAAGCCGTTGGCTTCGTGAAGGCACCATCGAGCGGAGTGACATACGTGATGGAGATGTTGTCGCGAACGCCCCGCTCGGTGAAGTACCAGTCGGCGAGAAAAGCGAACTCCAATGGAGCTACGGGGCATTTGACCGGCATGTCCACAACGTTGATCACCAGGCGACCGGAATCGAATGTTTCGAGTTTCTCCGCAAGCGCGGTGGCCCCCTCGACGTCGTAGAACGTGAAGACGGTGTCGAGCCAGCCTGGACCCGAGAGGCCCTCGGTCTCCTCAGGCTGAAGGACAGAGCCAGTCGCAACGAGGAGCACGTCGTACCCGAGGGTGGTGCCGTTCTCGAGCGTCACCACATCGTTGCTCAGGTCGACCGCCTCGATCGCACTCTGGTGATAGGTGATGCCGCGGTGTAGCTGTCGATCACGACGTCGGACAATCTCCTCGGGTTCGGCCAGACCGAACGGGACGAACAACAGTCCAGGTTGATAGACGTGCTGATTGTTCTGATCGACGATGTCGATCACAAGTTCTTCTTCCTCGTGGGTCTTGCGGAGGCGATTGGCGGCAAGTGTTCCGCCGGTACCCGCTCCGAGGATCACACATCGCTTGGGCCTATGTGTCACGCGCATAATGTCCTTCATCAAATCGATGGCCAGCTGACCACTAGTCTTAGCCTACGAACCGATGTGACACGCCAATAGGGACGTTCGTCCTGGCAGACGCCCGCAAGTATCGACCTTCGGCAATGGACAGTTCCGCCAACTTTGACGAGAGTGAAGGAGATGCAGGACAACTCGAATACCGCCGGGCAGGATCTGCCCGTTGGGCGCGGCTGGTCCGAGCTGCTCAAGCAAGTGCTGCTTGTCGGCTGCGCCATGCTCTTCTACTTCGGCGTGCGCGGGGTCACGGAAGGTTCAGCCGATATCGCCATCGAAAACGGTTTGCGTGTTCTGGCGTTCGAAGAGCGTTTCTCGATCGACGTCGAGCTCGCGCTCCAAGATCTGATCGAGGATTCACGCTTCCTGCTCACGCTGGCCAACTGGACCTACATCTGGTTGCACTGGCCAGTGATCATCATCACCTTGGTCATGCTGCACCGCCGCGAACGAGTTGAGTATCTCCTTCTCAGGAACGCGATGTTCATCTCCGGCGGTATCGGGCTCTTCATCTTCATGGCATTTCCCGTTGCTCCCCCACGATTGCTCGATGCCGGGTTCATCGACACGGTGACCGAGTATTCGACGTCGTACCGGGTGTTCCAGCCCCCAGGCCTCGTGAACAAGTACGCAGCGGTCCCCAGTCTGCACGTCGGCTGGAACCTGCTGATCGGTATTGCGCTCTATCGCACCGTGCCTGCCATGCGGGTGTTCGCCATCCTCGGGCCACTCGCCATGTCGATCGCCGTTGTCGCAACGGGCAATCACTACGTCATTGACGGCTTCATTGGAGCGGCGTTGGCGCTTCTCGGGCTGGCCATCGCCACCCGCATCACACCAACTCTCGCCCAACACCCGTTCGACCCCTTTCGCGAAGCCCGGAAGGAGCCCGCTGAGGCGAACAGTGATCACGTCAAGGAATCAAGTCGAGGTCGTCGACGATTACTCCGCTGACACCGGCGCGCCGGAGTCGATCGATGGTCGCACGATCTTCGACCGCCCACGTGTAGACCTCGCCCCGCTCGCGCAAGCGGCGCATCACCCACTCGGACAACAGGCGCACGTGGACGACAGAGCCTTGGGCACGAAGTCGCGACGGCAAGAACAGCAACAAGACCAGCTCGAAGCGATTTCCTGCGGATCTGATTGTCCGAATCTCAGGCTCAGAAGAAAATGGCGCTAGTAGCCACCACGGCTTCGTCGAGACGATCAGCGGCCGCCGGTCGCCAACCTCTCGAAGCACGCGGTGCGACAAACGAGGGGTGAATCCCTTCAGATCAAGCCAGATCGTGGTCTCTGCAGACGCTGCGTCCAGGATGCTCGACAACGACGGAACGACGGTTCCAGCTGGCAGGAGATACCACTTCTCCCACAGACGGCGGGTGAACCACAACTTCTTGGCGTGTCGCGCCTCCACCCGGCCGCCCAAGCCCAGGTGCACGTCGAGTTCGATCAGGTCGGTGACCCGTTCGGCATCTCGGAGCGTCAGGGCGTCGTTGCCGAAACGATGTGCGATGAACTTCATCCCACACGCCTACCTTCAGCCGGTGGCGATGGCCATCGATGAGCCGAACTCGACGCGCAAGCCAACTCGTTTGGTTGCGATGCGAAACCAGATCACTGCGATCGCGAGTGTCGCTGCCGTGAATGATGGACCCATGAACGACTTGATGACGACGAACGTCGTGGCTGACTGGGTCAGCAGGAGCCAAAGGGTCACGCCCGCATTCACGAGACTGGTTACGGCCCACAACATCGAGAGTCGTAGGAAGAAGAGTTTCAGCATTGGATGTTCTGCCATCTCTGCGTCGAATGGGCAGAAGTCGTGCGCCAGGCGTTCAGCGAGCGGTTTGCCCATCGGGATCGAAATCATGAACGCAAGGCCGACAAGACCCGTTGAAATCGTTGGTTGCAGGAAGTAGACGACAAGGCTTCCGGTCAACAGCGCCGCAATTGTTCGAGCAGCAAGTCCCACGGTACTCAATATGACCAGGCCTGGGACCTTGCGCCCCGTTGCCATCCGATAGAACATCGCCGTTGCCGAGAATCCAAGGGCCGCCAACAGGGCCCCTGTAGTTCCAACGAGGTGGAGGAAGCCAAGAAACACCCCAACTGGGATGAGCTTTCCTTCGACGATATTGGGTAACGAGTGTCGAACAACGGCTCGCGCGCCGGGCACAATCAGCGGAGGATGCAACGGTGGTGAGGCTTTCATCTCGGACGAAGGTCCTGACTCTAGAACATGGTGTCCCGCTAGTACCGTCACCACTCGGGCCAACGCACGGAGATCGGAATTACTCTACGGTCAACGTCGGCAAAGTAGACGCCGAACTTGAGCTCGCGTGTGGCAGCGGTCGATGTGTGGTCGCAGGACCGCACACCCTGTCCGCAAAGGCAGACTGGTGCACTACCGTGGACTCGCACAGCAGCGAACGAGGTGATGGTGATGAGCGATCCTGACGACGGCCCCTCCCCCGAGGACCTTGAGACCTACGACCTCAACGAGGACGGCAAGATCTCGTTGCTCGAGGTCGTACGCGAGCGGCTCGGATCGATAGATGCAGGCCTCGAGAAGCGCTCGAAGGAGCCTGGACTCCGCGGCAAGATCGCCGGCGTGGCCCACCGCATCGTCGACAAGACCGACAATGACGACTCATAGTTCGCGATGACTCCGCCGGTTTGTGTCAAGACGCTCGCTCACGACGAGGGTTGTTGAACGGGGAGACGAACTCCGACGTCTAACCAGCGGCGAGGGTGAGTAGGTAGCGGAAGCCTTCCTCGCCGATCTCGCCAGACACGCGTGCGACGATTTCGCCGTCCCCATTGATCGCTACCCAATACGGAAACGCAGGGAGTCCGAACTTCGTCGCGATCTCTCCAGTCTCGGAATCGAGGAGCACGGGAGTAGGCCACCGAACTCGCTCGAACCATGCCGATGGCGGGTAGTTGTCGGCCTGCGGGTTGACCGCCGTGGATACGGCGACCACCTCGACACCGGTGGGTAGATCGGGCGCGCTCATCCATTGCACGGCTCTAGGCACTTCATTTTGGCAATGTGAACACCAATGGGCAAAGAAGCCGACAACCAAGGGATTTCCTGCGGCACCAAGCTCGACGCGATCTCCATCGAGGGTCGAGGCGACCACGGTTGGCGCCAGCATGCCAACGGCGGGATCGGGCTGTGCGTAAGCAGGAAGCTCCGGACCCGAAACCTGTACCGATGAGGTCTCAAAGCGAACTTCGACCGCATCATCTCCCCGGGAGGCGAGCAGTATCGTCACAATCGCCGCGCCTCCAACGAGTAGAGCGATCCACACCAGCGGAGATTTGGCCGTGGATTGCATCCGCGCTGTCTTGTTCATGGGGACTCCAGTCGATGGTCGTAACGAAGGGCCGCTATGGACATGATCGTCAAGATGACGAAACAGCCCGCGGTGAGTTGAGGGATCGTAAACACGCCGAACCCCTCAGCCTGGGTATTCGAACAGGGATTGTCGACTTCGCAGAACGACGATTGGTCGGGGAACATTTGCAGTTGTACGTGATATGCCGAGATGCCGAGACCAATGAGCGACAACGTGAGCACGTACGGCAGGATGCCTCGATCGCGCCGAATTCGCGCGACGAGCAGCAATACGGCGAGCGGATACATCGCGATCCGTTGAAACCAGCACAGCTCACAGGGAACGAGGCCGACGACCTCAGACAGGTAGAGGCTGCCAAGCGTTGCGCCGACAGCAACGACGAGGAGTACGTCGAGCGCTGATTCGCGAAGGCGATCACCGATCTCGAGGCGAAAGGCCAGCGTGAGTGTCCCAAGAAGCCCACCGAGCACCAGTAGCGCAAGAAAGTCGAGGACAATTTGTGAATTGATAGAAGTACTCATACTCGCTCGTTGAGCGCTAGATGCGCGTTTGGGGGGTCAGACCTCATCGTCGCTCGGCAGGCTGACTCGAAGAAGGGACATAGGTCCTCAGATCTCGGAACTCGGCTTCGGTCGCAAACGGGCAACAGCACTCCGCCCAGCTGCCTCGAATGTGTCGCGATCTCGACGACCCGCGTGTTCGGTCGCCGTCGGCACGATCACGAGAGCTGGCTTGCCCTGCATCAGCCAAGGGTGCAGCTCGGTTCGCAGCTGTGCCCGATGGAACCGACCTGCGATCGAGCCACCGCTGGCAGACACCATGGGGGCAATCACGATCACGCAGTCATGCTGATCGATGGGAACCACGTCGATATTTGCAGCCGAATGTACGGCACCATCGACATGATCTCGTCCGGCTACTCGGACCGGTTTGTTCAGCCCCGGGATAGCAGCTGAAGCGCGAACGACCGCTTGTGGGTCCTCCGCATCGACAAGCTGGTGTACCACGCGCCCACCGCGGCGACGTCTCACGGTGACCACCATCGATCCGGGATGGTAGGGCGATGCGGGAACCCTGTACTCAGCGAACGGTCTCGCGCTCGGTGCGATCGCGGCAATCACCGCACCAGCCCAACGCCTAACCACCGATGCTGCTCGGTGATGGAAGCCGGCGGGAAGCTCTCGAGCGTTGGCCATCGCCGACAGTGCGGCGAACTGTTCGGCGGAGGTGTGGAGAGGTGAAGCCCCGATCGACGCAGCGACAAATGCGCCAGCGGACGTGCCGACAATTGTTCGGGCAGCGGAGGGCACCCATCCTGTGGCGAGTTCGATTTCGCGGAGGGCCGCGTGAATGAAGGGACCGCCCGTCGGCCCTCCTGCACCAACCACCAGCCCAATCGTGCGTGAGTTGCCATGCATCGAACGCTCTTGGTCCGACCGTGTCATGCGGCGAACCTATGCCATGCCGATCATCGGCACAACGCTGTGGAAGTCAGTACCGCCACGAAGGATTTGCGTGGAGCCGATCGAGAAGAAGCCCATCTGTTGGCTCTGCGCGCCGCTCGAACCTTCGTACGGACGCAGCGAGGAAGTCATCGACCTGACGGGCCGCAAGCGAGAATGCTTGCATGATGTCCACGAGTAAATTCGGGTCGGTCAGATCGAGGAGCGAAATCAAGATATCGGCTTCGATCTCGCGCATGATCACGGGCGTTGCCTCGCCAAAGTTTCGCAACGCTCGAATCCCATGGGCGACCTCTTCGAGAATCTCTAGGTTCGTGCGCGACCCAGCGGTCCTCACGAGTCCGACCCAATCGATTTCACAATCGTCCTTGCGTGGCTTTCGCTGACTATGTTCGGCGACTACGAGCGGTTCGCCGGAAAGTACGATCTCCGACGGCGAGTACAACCGAATGAGCTGGCGTAATACCTCGGCGCTCGGGCCGCTCGACCCTGCCTCGATCTTCAGCAGGTAGGTGAGCGGGATCGAACAGTGACGTGCAGCCTCACCCATTGTCAGACCGGATGCTTCGCGTTTGTCCCGGAGGGACTCCCCAACCGCGGCTTCTGAAAATGCCACCACTTTGCGCTCCTCGCCTCGACGAATGGCGTTGCGCCATTCGCCCCACTCCCCCGTCGACCAGACGGCATCTCGCTGTTAGGAGAATGGCGCGAGTTCTTGTCGATTCAGGTTTTCCACAGAAGTCCACAGGATGTCCACTTGTGTCCCACAGGCGACATTGGCCACACTGACAACACGAACAACATCATCATCCCAAGGATCCCTGAAAGGGCACTTCATGGCTGCATTCTCCGTAGAACTCGCCAACCAACGAGTCGAACAAGTCGAGGGTGTCGATGCCTATCAGCAGGAAGGCCCGCTCACGACATTCTTTGCCGTCGAATCGCAGCGACTCGTGATCGACTCGTGGTCAACGCGGGTGGCATCGTTTCGTACCGCGGACATCGTCACCGTCCGACGGTCCTGATTCAGATCGCCCAATGGGAGGATCGAGCAGGTCTGTGGGCAAGATGGATCATGCTCGAGACCGGCTCGCTTCTGATCGCCTCACCCGGCATGCATGAAGTCACCTTCGATCGAACTGTGATCTTTGTGATCGAACACGACAACCAAGGATCGATGGGCCTGGTACTCAACCGCCCAAGTGACATGTTGGTGAGCGACGCGTTACCAGACTTCGGACAGTTGGCCGATCCCGATCGACTCTACGTGGGGGGGCCGGTGGAGCAGGGCACGGCCTTGGTCCTCGCAGAACCCCTCGACCCAGCGGCACCAGACATGCATTTCATGCACGACGGAATCGGACTGCTCGACCTCGCGGCCGAACGCGACCCTCGCCTCCACCTTGAACGTGCGCGGGTGTTTTCTGGCTACACCGGTTGGGGCCCGCGTCAGCTCGAAACCGAACTTCGCTCTGGAGCGTGGATCATTGGACGCTCCGAACCCAGCGATCTCTGGGCCTGTGACTCTCAGAATCTGTGGGCGCGCGTACTCGCGCGCCAGGGGACCATGGAAGACTTCCTTCTGTTGTACCCCGAGCAGCCGTGGCTCAACTAGCGCGTTCCCACGCGCCCTGGTCCGTCGGCAGCTGCGGCTGTCTCGATCTCAGGTCTCAGCCTTCTGACAGCAGTGCGTAGACTCACCTGATGTCACCAGCATCGGAACGCCCATATGACCTGATTGTCTTCGGGGCGACCAGCTTCGTCGGGCAGATCTTGTGCGGCTACCTCCGAGATCGGGATGAATCAACTGGGCCGATCAACTGGGCGATCGCAGGGCGCAACCCGGTCAAGCTCGAGGAGGTTGCAGACCGCTTGAGCCTCCATGTCGATCATCTGGTTGCTGACGCTGCCGATAGCGAGGCTTTGTCTCGTTTGGCCGAATCAACCCGTGTGATCGCGTCCACAGTGGGCCCCTATGCCGAACATGGGAGCCGATTGGTGGAAGCTGCAGTGTCAGCTGGCACCGATTACTGCGATCTGACCGGTGAGACACACTGGATGCAA
>CAJQNJ010000040.1 GCA_905479685.1 uncultured Acidimicrobiales bacterium | reverse complement strand
ATTCCCCACTGCTGCCTCCCGTAGGAGTCTGGGCCGTGTCTCAGTCCCAGTGTGGCTGATCGTCCTCTCAGACCAGCTACCCGTCGATGCCTTGGTGAGCCATTACCTCACCAACTAGCTGATAGGCCGCGAGACCCTCCTAAAGCGCCGGAGCATTTCTTCAACTGGCCATGCGGCCAAGGGAAGATATTCGGTATTAGCCACCGTTTCCAGTGGTTGTCCCGATCTTTAGGGCAGGTTTCTCACGTGTTACTCACCCGTTCGCCACTCTCCCATATGACCCGAAGGTCGAGAGCGTTCGACTTGCATGTGTTAAGCGTGCCGCCAGCGTTCGTCCTGAGCCAGGATCAAACTCTCCGTCAAAATCACGAGCTGCCAACACCCCAGCCGGGGTATTGGTGGCAGAACTGAAATCATGGGTCTGACCAGAGCAAGCTCTGATCAGTCGAGTGTTGTCCCTAGCCGAGACCGGTGTTTGCCGGCCTCTAGTTAGGTTGTCCCCTCTCGCTCGCAACGTTAGCAACGAGTTTGAAGGAACGGAATTGTTGCTCCTACCCGCGGCACTCAAAAGTGTCGTGTGTAGGAACGGTTGCTTCGTATGAATTACGTACCGTTTGACTCGAATCAAACATTGGTACGAATCCGCACTGGCTTTTTCGTCCTCTTCTCCGTTTTCAAAAAGCGCATGACATTCAGGTTTGTAATAATTCCCAAACCCGGTGGTGCCCTCCGGCCCAACTCCTCAGAGCGGGCCGACTGATTAAACTACACGAGTCCTCCCTAACCAGCAACTCCAATGTGAGAAAAATGTGAATCTTCGTGGAATTCTCGCCCTCGAGCGCAGAGTTCTACGGTCGAGAGTCTCCTCATGCCAACACGACGAGGTGGCGGTTGCGCTTCCCTCGCTGCAACAGGCCCATCGATCCCGGTGCGAGAACTGAACCGTCGCTGCCATCGGTCTTCTCTCCATTCCAACGAACTGCGCCGTCGGATAGGGATTGACGGGCCTCTCTTCTCGAGGAAGTAAGTGCCGTTTCGACCAAGAGATCGACGAACGGCTCAGTGTCATGAAGCTCCGAGACCGTCACCGTGGTCTCGGGAACGATGCCACGCAGGGCGTGGAGATCCTCGGGGGCCGGAACTTGCCCACCGAACAGCACCGCTGCAGCGCGGGTGGCGGCTTGGGCGGCATCGGTTCCGTGAATCTGGCCAGTGACCGCGTCAGCGAGGGCATGTTGCGCGGCGCGGCGTTCCGGCGCGGCTGCGTGCGCGCCCATGATTCCGATGATCTCGGGCACCGACAGAAGCGTCAGCTGCAACAAGAAACGCTCGACGTCACGGTCGTCGGTGTTGAGCCAATACTGATGGAATTCGTACGGTGTCGTTCGTTCCGGGTCCAGCCACACCGCTCCCGACACGCTCTTGCCGAACTTCTGTCCATCAGCACGCGTGATCAGCGGCCACGTGAGAGCATGCACGTGATCGCCGGTCCGGCGGCGAATCAAATCAACGCCTTGCGCGATGTTTCCCCACTGGTCACTGCCACCGATCTGTAAATCGCACCCCATGTTCGTGTGCAACCACCAGTAGTCGAATGCCTGCAACAGCATGTACGAAAATTCCGTGTAGGAGATTCCGTGCTCGCTATCCATCCGACTACGCACGGAGTCCCTCGCCACCATGTGGTTCACCGTGACGTGTTTGCCGACATCGCGAAGGAAGTCGAGCACCCCGACCGACTTGGTCCAGTCGTAGTTGCTCACAAGCTCGGCTCCGCTTGCAGATTCGAAATCGACGAGGTGTTCGAGTTGTCCACGAATGCCTGCAGTGTTCGATTGCAGCGTGTACTCGTCGAGGAGGTTCCGCTCTTCGGAGCGTCCGCCCGGGTCACCTACCATTCCGGTCGCGCCGCCGATCAACACGATCGGCTTGTGTCCGGCGTCCTGAAAGCGGCGAAGGGCGAGCACGCCGACATAGTTTCCGATGTGCAGGCTCGACGCACTCGGGTCAATGCCGTGGTAAAGCGTGATCGGGCCAGCATCAAGACGCCCTCGAAGCGCGTCGAGATCGGTCGTGTCATGAATGAGACCTCGCGCTGCGAGATCGTCGATTATCGATGCACCGGACATGGCACATGAATCTAGCGTTCGAATCCCTGCGACCCATGAACGCCCTTTTTGCTCGGAGTGCGCCAAAATGGGTGTCATGCCTGCCACCGGTCGAGTTAGTCGCGCGCTCGCGACCGCAGTTTGCCTGCTGGTGTTCGCAACGTCGTGCTCCTACGAAACCCAAGACCTCGTCCCACCGGTACCACAAATCGCCCAGACGTCGGCAATCCTTGCCCGCGACGGCCGCCTCATCGTCGAGCCGCCGTCAGACGAGAACCGCACGATCGTCTCGATCGACGAAATTCCCGATGTCATGCGGAACGCGGTCGTCGCCATCGAAGACGAACG
The DNA here is from genome assembly GCA_905479685.1 of uncultured Acidimicrobiales bacterium. Classification (GTDB taxonomy): domain Bacteria; phylum Actinomycetota; class Acidimicrobiia; order Acidimicrobiales; family SHLQ01; genus SHLQ01. The sequence continues at coordinate 5,553 of CAJQNJ010000040.1, read as the reverse complement.
TTTCTATCTCCATGACGGTGTCGATCTGAAATCGTTGTTTCGATCTGCGTCGCGCGGTGTGACGTCAGGCGGGATCTCGGGCGGCGGTTCCACCATCACGATGCAGTACGTCGGCAACGTCTTCCTCGACAGGTCGCAGCAAACCGCCGATCGCAAAGTTGAAGAGATCGTCCTGGCGAGACAGTTCGAACAGCAGTACTCGAAGGACTTCATCCTCGCCGAATACCTCAACTGGATCTATTTCGGCGCAAGGGCCTACGGCGTCGAGTCAGCGGCGCAGCAATACTTCGACACCTCGGTCAGCAATCTGACGTTGGCGCAGGCAGCGCTCCTCGCAGGGTTGATTCAGGCGCCGAGTCGGCTCAATCCATATGACAATCGCTCCGGTGCAATCGCGCGGCGAGAGACCGTCCTGGACGCAATGCTCCGCAACGACTTCATCACTGAAGCCGAGTATCTCGAGGCGCTCGATGATCCCATGGACCTCGCACCCGAGTTCGATGACGTCAACGAACAATACCCGGCCGGCCATTTCGTTGAAGAAGTCAAGACTTGGATCTTGAACGGCGAGTTCATGACCGAGGAGTGGACGCGGGACAATCCGCTACGCGCCGCAGAATTGTCCACCTATCAAGCACGAGAAGATCTCCTGTTCCGGGGTGGTATCCGGGTCCGAACCACCGTCGATCTCGACCTACAAGCAGAGTCTGAGGCAGCCGTGGAGGCGATCATTCCTGAGGGCCCGGCGGTCCCGGATGCTGCGGCGGTGGTCATCGATCCACCAACCGGTGAGATCTTGGCCATGGTGGGAGGTCGCGATTTCTTCGGCGAGAGCGACTTCGCGAAAGTCAACCTTGCGATGGGACTCGGCCGTCAAGCTGGATCGTCGATGAAGCCGATCGCACTCGCCGCCGCGCTCGAGCGCGGGATGTCGGTGACACAGCCGTTCAGTGCGCCCCGAGTGATCGAAATAGACCTTCCGGACACGAATGTGCCCTGGAAAGTGCGCGGTGGGTCTCGTACCGGCACCTCGGATCTCGTCGACGGGACGGTGTGGTCACGCAACACGGTCTATGCGCAGCTAGCCGTCCAACTTGGTAGCAGCGCCGTTGGTGACATGGCCAAAGAGCTCGGTATGGCCGCAGACATTGCACCGGTGTACGCAAGCGTGCTCGGAACCGAAAACGTCACGACCCTCGACCTCGCCACTGCGTACTCCACGTTCGCCAATCGCGGAGTCCATCACAAACCAATTTTCGTCACAGAGATCCTCAACCCGGATGGCACAACACTTTGGCAGCACGAGCCGGAGGGAAAGCGGGTCCTCGAAACCACGACTGCGGACCAGATCTCATGGGTTCTGTCCCAGGTCATCAGTCGCGGAACCGGACGCGACGCCGACTTCGGGCGTCCAGCTGCCGGCAAGACCGGCACCGCGCAGAACTACGCCGACGCGACGTTTGCCGGATACACGCCTGACCTCGCAGCGGCGGTATGGGTTGGATTCCCCCAAGGGCAGATCTCGATGGTTCCGTGTAACCGCAAAGTGTGTACGGAAGAGGATCCCGGGACCGAGATCCAGGTCGCTGGGGGAACCTACCCCGCCCGTATCTGGCGAGAAGTCATGTCTGCTGCTCATGTGGGAATTCCACCGAGCGAGTTTCCCCCTCCCCCAGTGAGCGCTCCACCAACCACAGTTCTCAATGTCCCGGATTCGGTCGATGTCCCCGACCTCTTCGGTCAGACCGTCGCTGCAGCAACTGCGCAGCTGACGGGAACGTCACTGACCCTGTCCCCCGTCGAGATCGAAGACGAAACCTTCGCCCCTGGTACCGTGATCAACCAGTCACCTCCACCGTTGACATCCGTACCCGGAGGGACAGTCGTGATCGTCGAGGTGGCAGTCACGCCGGATCCGTCTACTGTTCCCAACCTGATCGGCGACGACTTGAGTACTGCACGTCTCAAGATCCGTCGCGAAGGATTCACCGGCACGCGTGTCTTCGTCGACTCGAACAACAACTTCACTCGCGCCACCGATGGAGCGCCAGCAGTGGTCGTACGACAAGACCCGGCTCCAGGCACGATTGCCGAGGCCGGTACCAAGGTGAACATCGTGCTCGAACTGATCGGTTGACCACGAGATGACAACAGCGCCCGAAGCCGGACGTACCGAGGCAATCCCTGAGGGGATGGGAAACAAGACGAGGATCGCAGCCACACTCTTCGTTGTGATCGCAGTCGCCTTTTGGATGTTCGCATTCAGTCCCTGGGCACGAGACATCTTCCAAGCGCCTGACCAGATCGAAGACGAGGTCTACGTTGCGGCACTCGAGACCCGATGCGCAGACGCAGTCGCCGACATCGCACAATTGCCGTCGCCACGATCGGCAACCGATCCTGCCGATCGGGCAGACAACGTCGAGCGGATCAATGCGGCTCTGCGACGGATGCGAGCTGACCTGGCCGTCCTGGAAGGCGGCACGGGTGACGACCGGGAGCTCGTCGCTCGCTGGCTTCTGGATTGGGACTTCTACCTTCAGGACAGAGACGAACATGTCGACCGTTTGCGCACAGAGGGAGACGTACGATTCCTCAACACAGAACGAGACGGCATCTTCATCGCCGAGCGAATGAATGGATTCGGGAGAGTCAACGAAATCCGAAGCTGCCTGCCACCGGGTGATTTGTAGCTTCGGACTCCGTGCCGCCAGCACCACAGGAGCGAGGCACGAGCGGGAAAGGCAGCGGGAAATCTAACCCTCCCGCACGAGGCAGAACGGGTGACCGTCGGGGTCGAGGTAGACACGCCACGAGTCGTTTCTGTCGAGCCCGGGCTGCGTTTCTGTCTTCGTGGCCCCGAGGTCGAGGACCTTTGCTTCGGCAACGTCGAGATCAGGGACATCGAAGTCGATGTGGAGTTGCACCGATCCGTCATCGGGCCATGCCGGCGCGACATGATCTGGAGCGAGCTGGAATGCCAATGTCGCACCCGTGGGACTAGTCAGTTGTATCCAATCGTCACTTGCGTCGCTGGCATCCAGCGGCCACCCGAGAAGCGCTGAATAGAACGCTGCGAGACGTGCGGGATCTCGTGAGTCGAGTGCAACGAGCGAAAACGTTCCAATAGCCATGTGGAGAACCTAGCGCGACGCTCCGAGGAGTTCGTGAGCGACTTCGAGGCCAGCGGAAATCATACGATGATGGCCAGCATCGAGCTCGTACCCATCGAGGTCATCGAGATCGACCCATCGGATGTCCTGACTCTCGTGATTGCCCACAGGCTCGGCTCCCTCAGGTGCAAAGACCACAAACCGAACGTCGTAGTGCAATACCTCCGGCTGGTCCGGACCAGCAACGTTGTGGATGTCGAGGTCGATCGCAGGATCAACGATCTCGAGCCCCTCGATACCCGACTCTTCTGCAGCCTCCTTGAGTGCCACCCGCGCGAGATTGGCCTCCCCATCGGCATGGCCGCCGGGTTGGAGCCAACGGTTGAGCTTCGTATGAAGCATCAGCAGCGTCTTCGTCGCGTCATGATTCAACACCAGAGCCGAGCCGGTCAGATGGCCCGGGGTTGCAGTTCGATCGAGAGCATCAGGTTCAAGCGCCGTGAGCTCGAAGAATCGGCGCTTGACCTCCTCGAGTTCATCGACGTGAATCGGGGCAACGTGGTGCCACGCAGCGCGCGGTTCGGAACTGCCAACCAGCGCCGGGTCATCGGCACCAAACCGTCGGTACTCTCGCATCGGAACCCCAAATGTCTCGTCTATCTGGGTTTCGACACCCAGGCGTTGTCACGAAGGTACCAGCGCCACGGCCGCTCCTGGGCAACCGATATCCCAATTCGTGTCGATGTCTCGATCTCAGCCGGCGCCACCGGCTCATCGATGACCAATCGCACGCTCGAGTCCGTGTGAAGGAGATTCAGACCGTCATGGCTTCGATCGATTCCAAGTGCTGCGCACAGTTTTCCTGGGCCGTTGGTGAGATCTTCGTCGCGTCTGATCGTTGGACGCGCCGTACGCATGGCTTCTGTCACCTCGTTCGGCTCGATCGCCCGGATGAGTACTGCTTGACCGTCCCCCGCCGGTCCAGTTACGACGTTGGCACAGTGATACATCCCGTAGATGAAGTACACGTAGAGCACACCAGGTGGACCAAACATCGGTTCTGTACGCGATGTGACACCGCGACAGGCGTGACTCGCAGCATCTTCGGCGCCGCCATAGGCCTCGACCTCGACGATCCGCCCAGACCCATTCGGACCGTGGACCACAGCGCCCAACAGCGCCGGGCCCACGCTGCTCGAGTGCAAGGAGAGGTCGATTGACACGAGGCTCGATCAGGAGCGCGCTTGGCTAGCCCGCTCGGTATCTGACCGAAGCTGTGAGGCAAATCGGTCGAGCTGTGCCGCCACAGCATCGGGACCGCCAGCGCCATGGGTATTTCGGCGGGTGAACGAAACCCCAGGCTCGAGCAACGCTGCGGCATCTGCGCCCAGACGCGAATCGGCGGCCACGAGGTCGGACAACGAGGCCTCTCCTGCGAGGGCTCGGCGAACAAGCTCACCGACCACGGCGTGGGCATCTCGAAACGCCATACCATGCGCCACCAACCATTCGGCCAAATCGGTTGCCGCTGCATACGGAGACGACGCTGCGGCGGCCATTCGATCAACTCGAAAAGTAAGCGTCGAGACCATTCCATCAAGTGCCAGCAACGTCAGACGTACGGTGTCGACCGCGTCGAACAGCGGCTCCTTATCCTCTTGCATGTCCTTGTTGTAGGTCAGCGGAAGCCCCTTGACGCTTGCCAGGAACCCCGTGAGGCTGCCGATGAGACGCCCGCCCTTGCCACGCGCCAGCTCAGCGATGTCTGGATTCTTCTTCTGCGGCATCATCGATGATCCGGTCGAGAACGCATCATCGAGCTCGACGAACCCGAACTCCGAAGACGACCAAAGAATCAGTTCCTCACCGATTCGGCTGAGGTGTACGCCGACCATGGCAAGCGAGTACAGCGTGTCGGCAACGAAGTCGCGGTCGGCTACTGCGTCAAGACTGTTGTCGAAGACCGCTGGCATGTTCAACAGCGCCGCGGTGAACGGCGGATCGAGCGGAAGTGATGACCCGGCGAGCGCTCCAGCGCCGAGCACCGAGACGTTTGTCCGGCGGCGTGCATCAAGAAGTCGATCGACGTCTCGAGCGAGCATCCAAGCATGTGCCAAGAGATGGTGAGCCAAAGAGACCGGCTGGGCCTGTTGTAGATGGGTGTACCCGGGGAGATATGCATCGCCAGCTGCCTTCGCTTCGGCAAGAAGTGTCGCCTGGAAGGCCAACAGCAGATCGATTACTTCGTCGATTGCCCCGAGCGTCCACAGACGGACGTCCGTGGCAACCTGATCGTTGCGACTCCGGCCGGTGTGTATCTTCGCGCCAGCTGGCTCGAGCTCGGTGACCCTTCGCTCAACAGCGGTGTGAATGTCCTCATCACTGGCCATGAACGCCATCGTGCCAGCGTCGAATTCGCTCTCGACCTGATCGAGTGCAC
>CAJQNJ010000039.1 GCA_905479685.1 uncultured Acidimicrobiales bacterium | reverse complement strand
GTACGACCCGGCCAAGCTGCAGACTCCGGGTTCAGGTGTCAATACCGAACTGTTCACTCCTGGGGTCATCCAGGCTGATGAATCTGTGAGTTCGGCGCAACGCGTCGGCGATCGCATGGGTGACGATTTCGATGTGGTGTTCAACTGGTTGATTCAAACGAGCCAGCCACTCGATGTTGCCGGCTCGTCATTGACCGAGATCCGTCAGGTAGCCGCCGACGTCGACAATCAGCGCCGCATCTTCACATACGGCGTGGCGGCCCTGCTCCTGACCTCGCTGGCGATCAGCTTCGTACTTGTCCGATCGGTCGCGAGTCAGATCACTGCCCCGGTCAAGCAATTGTCGGACCAGGCGCAATCTGTGGCAGAAGATGGCATCCCGGCAGTGGTCGAGGCTGCTCGAACGTCTGCGCAATTGCCTGACCTCGATCCGTTCGAAGTCGAGACGAACGACGAGCTGGCAATCCTGGCTCACTCGCTCAACACGATGCAGGATGCTGCTGTTGACCTCGCTGCCGGTCAGGCCAAACTACGGCGACAGAATGTCGCGAGCACGTTCGTCAGCTTGGGTCGACGCAACCAGAACCTCTTGAACAGACAGCTCGAATTCATCGACGAGTTGGAGCGCCAAGAGTCCGACGCCGATGCCCTCGAGAACCTCTTTCGTCTCGACCACCTTGCTACCCGAATGCGGCGCAACGCAGAGAACCTTCTGGTCCTCGCCGGCGAGCAGACCCCACGACGGTGGGCAAAGCCAATTGCTGTTCGAGACGTGTTACGAGCCGCAGCCGCCGAGATTGCCGATTATCGCCGCGTTCGACTCGGCGACGTCGATCCAGCGACGGTGTCGGGAAACTTGGCCACCGACCTCTCGCACCTGATTGCCGAGCTGCTCGAGAACGCTGGAAGTTTCTCACCACCGAAGACGCCCATCGAGGTGCTTGGACAACATACGAGCACCCACTACCGGCTTGCGATCGTCGACCAGGGCATCGGGATGGACGGTACAGCATTGGCCCAACTCAATGATCGCCTCGAGAACCCGGTCGATTTCGCCGATGCGCCATCTGCGTACCTCGGTTTGTTCGTGGTCGGGCGCTTGAGCCAAGAACTCGGGATCACTGTCCGACTGGCGAGCGCGGACCCAACGGGTGAAGGTCGTCGTCGCGGAACGATTGCGTTCATCGATCTGCCTGTCTCGCTCCTGAGCACGGACGCCCCAACGCACATCGAGATCATCGAGCGCTCTGCCGAAGCGTCCGCACGACGTGAACACAATGCTGAAACGAGCCCGGAGTCCGAGGGTTCAATGGTTCTTCAGCCCGAGGCGACAACCGCTGACACTTCAGAGACAGTACCGACCCCCGAAGTTGTAGTCACAGCTGCTGGCTTCCCGAAGCGTCGAAGGGGGGCCTCTACGGCCACAGTCATGGAGGATCAGCTCCCTTCGACCACAGCGCTGGTTCCCCCTGTCGCAGAGTCAACGTTGCCACCCACGGATCTCCCTACCGAGGGGGTGGGTGCGCCGGACGCGCCACCAACCGAGATAACGGCTGCTGGCTTCCCGAAGCGCCGGAATGGTGCGTCAACGATGGCGCGGACCGAGCAAGCGCCCGATGACCCACCTGAGGATCTTGGCGTTGCCCCCAAACGTGATGCCGCCGAGGTCAGCAACTCGCTCCGAAGTTTCCGAGATGCCGTCGCTCGCGGTAGAGCGAGCACTCCACAACCCGCTCCTCACGTGCCATCGCCAGAGATGGAAGCCCCATCGCTGACCCCACCTCCGTTACCGAACATCCCAGCTAGTACGGCCAAACTGGACACTACGGTCCCGATGGATCCTCCGAGCGAACACGCTGTCGACCAACAACACGACCCATCCAGGAGCCAATGATGCCAGTATCCAATGAGGCCCAGAATTTCGCGTGGCTCTTGTCGCGCTTTGCTCGAGAAACCGCAGGTGTTCGTGAGGCGGTTGCCGTTTCGTCGGACGGCTTGCTCTTGGCGTCTTCAGCAGGAATCGACACCACGGGCGTCGATCAGTTCGCGGCCATCGCAGCGGGTTTGACCAGCTTGACCAACGGAGCGGCCGTTTGTCTGGGATGCGGCGTCGTCGATCAGGTTGTCGTAGAGATGACGATGGGAAACCTGTTTGTGATGTCGATGGGCCACGGCTCTTCGCTTGCGGTGTTGTGCCAGTCCGGTGCCGACATCGCGCAGGTCGCCTATGAGATGACCTTGTTGGCAGAACGCGCTGGTGCGGCACTTTCTCCAGAGCTGATCAGTGAATTGAAAAACGTGCTCACGGTCTGACCGACTGCTCCGGAGGAAGAAGCGATGGGACGTGATGACGAAGCTGAAGCAACCATGCAGGAAGGCGCATTCACGCGCCCATACCTTCTGACCGGTGGCAGAACGCGCAGCGAAGCTGGTGAACTTGCGATCGAAGCGATGGTCGCCGTGAGCGCTGGAAGCTCTGCGCCCGACGATCATGATCTCGCAGCGATCTATTCGCTGTGCCAGACACCCAACTCGATCGCCGAAATCTCTGCGAAGTGTGCCATGCCACTTGGCGTTGCTCGGGTTCTCGTGGCCGATCTTTGGGGTGCGGGAACACTCGTCGTTCTCGAGACGACACGCTCAGACGACATCGCAATTGTGAGGAGACTGCTCGATGGCATTCGGAACCGATAAGAACGTTCGCCCGGTTTCGGCCAAGGTCGTCATCTCTGGCGGATTCGGAGTCGGCAAGACCACGTTCGTGAGCGCAGTCTCGGAAATTGCGCCACTTCGTACGGAAGCGAAGATGACCAGCGCAGCATCTGGAGTTGATGACGCCACCTTCGTTCGACAAAAGACAAGCACCACGGTCGCAATGGACTTTGGAAAGATCACCGTCGATCAGGGTCTTGTTCTGTACGTCTTCGGCACCCCAGGTCAGGACCGCTTCGGCTTCATGTGGAATGACATCGCGGCCGGCGCTCTGGGGGCACTCATTCTGGTTGACACCCGCCGGCTGGACGAGTGTTTCAACGCGATCGACTACTTCGAGGAACGTGGCGTGCCGTTCGTGATTGGGATGAACCAGTTCGAGGGTGCGCCACAGCATGCGATCGAGGACATCCGCGAGGCACTTGATCTCCCGGAAACGGTTCCCATCGTCCGCACGGATGCTCGGGATTCCGCGACCGCAATGGACACACTTGTGCAGCTCCTCACGCATATCCTTCAGTCCCTTTCGGCAAAGGCCGCACCGCAACTCGAGCGGCCAGCTCCGGTGATCACCCAAGACATGCGGAGTCGAGCGATGAGTGCGCTGGCATCCGAGCGCGCGACCAACTGAATCAGGCAAGAAATCTGCCCCGCTCGCCGGTCACGGTACGATTGCGCCGTGGGAAACAGCTTCGGTCACTCGTTTCGAATCACGACGTTCGGTGAAAGCCATGGCGGCGCCGTTGGCGTTGTGCTCGACGGGGTTCCAGCTCGGCTCGAACTGGATCTCGAGCGTATTCAGGCGCAACTCGATCGCCGCCGCCCGGGCCAGAGCAGGCTCACCACACAACGCGATGAAGCCGATCGCGTTGAGGTCCTTTCGGGTGTCGAAGGCGGCCGGACCACTGGTGCGCCCGTTGCGATGTTGGTGCGTAACGCAGATGCACGATCTGGAGCGTACGATCACCTTCGAGAGGTCTATCGGCCATCACACGCCGACTACACCTATGACGCGAAGTTCGGGAACCGCACGATCGCTGGTGGTGGACGCTCGAGTGCACGCGAGACCATCGGTCGAGTTGCCGCTGGTGCGGTCGCGATGCAGATGTTGGACGCCTTCGCGGTAGCAACAGGCAAGCCTCGTATCGAAATCGTCTCGTGGGTCGATCAGGTCCATACGGTCAGGGCCGAGGTCGACGAGCGCACGGTGACTCCAGAAGACGTCGAACGCGATCCAACACGATGCCCCGACGTCGCAGTTGCCCGCGAGATGACCTCGGTCATCGAAGCCGCTCGACGTGATGGAGACTCGCTCGGGGGTACCGTTCGAACCGTCGTCCGAAACGTTCCCGTAGGCTTGGGAGAGCCCGTCTTCGACCGCCTCGAAGCCGATCTCGCCAAGGCGCTGATGTCCCTTCCGGCCACGAAAGGGTTCGAGGTGGGCACGGGATTTCACGCCACAACCATGACGGGCCGCGAGCACAATGACGCTTTTGTTCCCGGCGTCGATGGCCGGCCGACCACACGGACGAATCACTCGGGTGGGGTCCAAGGTGGAATCAGTAACGGAGAGCATCTCACGCTCCGAACGGCCTTCAAACCAACAGCTACGATCAGTTCTCCGCAGGATACCGTCACCGTCGAGGGCGAAGCCACGACGCTGAAAGCCAAGGGACGCCACGATCCATGTGTGCTTCCTCGAGCGGTCCCGATCGTCGACGCGATGGTGGCATTGGTTCTTGCCGATCACACCTTGCGACAGTTGCGTCACGGCGTGCTGCCGTAGTTGTCAGCCGCCAGAGGCCGAGAAGTGCTGCCAGTCCTTGGCCGAAGACCAGGTCCCACCCCACGTCCAGCCGATCGTCGCGAAGGCTCGTGTTGCGGCGTCACCGAGGTAGAGCCCGCCGAGAACCTCGACCGAACGGTCTGTAAACGCGTCACCCTCTGGCGGCAGCACCCTGGTGCTCGAAACGTATGGGTTCACGAGCGGGTTGATGTCGATCGCGGAACCGAACGCATGGTTTGACCAGACACCCGGCTTCCAGGCAACCTCTCGACAGTTGAAGGCCGAGGTGTTGTTCGCTGCCATCGATAGATCGTCATCGCCCTCATAGAAATCTATGAGCTCCATCCGTTCGATCGGGAAGCGTGCGTCATAGAGCATCGAGAAGACCTCGACGACTCCAGCGGCATGATCGCGGTGTAGGACCAGCTCACCCATTGCGGCTTCGCCAGCAAAGTTCCAGTGCGTCAGCGTGACGAGGCGGAGATCAGCAAGAGCGACCGGACATCCTTCCCGCCACGAGTGGACCAGCCGCGCTCCGATGACGTCATCGATCTCGTCGATGTTGGCCGAGAATCCCGGTCCCGACATCGACTCTGGCAGTGTCGCCGATGGAACTCGTTGGGCCTGGCTCGTGGTGGTCGACGTCGTTGAATCGGAACCAGATGACGTGGCCTCTGGTGAGGGTCCTGCTGGCGTGGCAGGTTCCTGGGTGCCCAAGGGACTGGTACTGGGCTGCATCGTGGTCGGAAGAGCTGCTGGACCGAGAGCTGTCTCACCCGAGGTGCCGGTCTGACCGCTTGATTCGGATGTGACAACCGCAGCTGTCGTCGAGGCTGCTGTCCCTCCAGCCGCTGGCAAGCTTGCGCAACCCGCGAGACTCATCATGCAGACAAGGATCACTACCTGGATTGGGACACGTCCTCGGCTCGGCGCGGCGAGATGGCGTCTTTGCCGACCGTGAGGCGATATCACCCTCGAGGGCTCGGGAGCCGGGCGGTCAGTGCGAGACAGCGGCACTCACCTCGGGATGCCGCGCTGACGGTTCGGTGCGGCGGGCTGGGAACAGTTCGACGATCGCTTCATCGAGTTCATCGATGACGCCGCTCAGGGGCAATATGTTGAGGACCCCTTGGCCGTTCTGCAAGAGGTCGATGACCTCTTCGCCGCTTCGTACGAGCATCGGTTGCGATCCATTGACGACGAGATTCGCAGTGGCGATGTCTTCGCCGAGTTCGTCTTGTAGGTACGCAAAGACCTCGCGGACCTGCTCGAGGCGGATTCCCGAATCGAGAAGATTCTTCACCACCTTCAGTTCCAGGAGATTCCGATACGAATATTGGCGGCGAGACCCACTGCCGGACGCGTCGGCAAGCGACGGTCGGATGAGGTCTGTGCGGGCCCAGTAGTCAAGCTGGCGATACGTGATTCCCACGATCTCGGCCGTGCTCTTGCCGCTGTAGCCAACCTGGTTGGCCTGATCGGTGTTACTTGTGTCGCCCATGAGACTGATCGTCCTCCCCGCGTATCACCGCGAGTCCTGTTGTCCCGAGACCGGGATGGAAATTACGTGGGCGTAATCCTAGAGAGCGAGACGCCCGAGGTCAACGACCCTCCGTGAGGATCTTCGCGCGCACCGCGCGAGGATGCGATCTGTGTTGCCGGCCGAGCCGCAAGGACACGGCGCGCGAACTATGCGAAATCCTCTGGCTTCACACTGTCGATGAAGTCCCGAAACTCCTCGACGACATCTTCGGATTCTTCTTCGGCCTCGGGTGCATCGCTGTAGCCGACTTCAGCCAGGAGCTCGTCCTCGGCATAGATGGGGACATCCATTCGTACAGCGAGCGCAATTGCATCTGATGGCCGGGCAGACATGACACGAGCTTCGCTTGGTGAACGCATGTGCAGCTCAGCGAAGAAAGTGCGTTCGCGCAGTTCGGTGATGACAACACGCTCGACCTGGACGTCCATTGCATCAAGCGCTTGTGCGAAAAGGTCATGCGTCATCGGCCGCGGTGGCTCAACACCCTCATGGGCGAGTGCGATCGCGGTGGCCTCGGGGCCGCCAACGAAGATGGGCAAAATGAGTGACTCGCCTTCTTCCTCGCCTGACGTTCGCAGCAACACGATTGGCGTATTACTTGGCAACTCGACCCGCACCCCAACCAGTTCCATGGGAACCATGAGCACTCCTCTCGATCACCCCACCCTATCGGCACTCGTGCGACCTCTACAGGTCAACCGGCACCGGTTCCATGGAAGAACAACAGCTTGAACCGGCCGATCTGCAGTTCGTCACCGTCAACGAGAGGAGTATCTTCGATCAGCTGCTTGTTGACGTAGGTGCCGTTCAGCGATCCCACGTCCTTTGCCCGGTACTGTCCGTCGGTATTGGAAATCTCGACGTGGCGGCGAGACACGGTGACATCGTCGAGAAAGATGTCACTTTCGGGGTGCCGGCCTGCGGTCACGACGGGAGCATCGAGCGCGTATCGTGAGCCAGTCTTTGGTCCGTTGTCGACGACAAGGATCCCCGTTGACTCGGTAAATCCTTCACGATCGGCCAGATGATCGTTTCCAGCCTGCTCGGCATGTGACACCACTGGAATTGCGGCGGTTGGGTCGTCTGGGCTCGCACTGATCTGCTCTCCACACGAGGAGCAGTAATTCGACCCTGGATCGTTCCGATGGCCGCATGCTGGACACAGACGATCCATGGTCACTCGCTCGTGAGCTCGCGGTACGCAGCAGCATCGAGCAGTCGACCGATCTCGGAATCATCGCTGATCGAGATCACGCAAAGCCATCCCTCACCGTACGGGTCGTCATTGAGCTTGCCCGGACTCGAGTCGAGAGCTTCGTTCACTTCGATGACCTCACCGCTCAGTGGAACGAAGAGATCAGACACCGATTTGGTCGACTCGACCTCACCGAGCGATCCGCCGATCTCGACCGTTGAGCCCATGGCGGGCACCTCCACGAACACCACGTCACCGAGTGCGTCTTGTGCGTAGTCGGTTATTCCCACACGTGCGTTTCCAGCTTCGATGCGGACCCACTCGTGGTCGGCGGTGTACTTGAGGTCTTCGGGAGTGTTCATGAGAGCCCAGCCTAGTCAACTTTGTTACGTGCTTCTGCCAAAGCTTGCTGCGCAATGGGAACGTAGCCCCACGCTGCGAACCAAGCGATCGCCAGCCCAGGTATCCCGCAAACCCAGCCCAGAATTCTCAAGACATCGGCTGCAGCAACATCGCTGGCTCCACCGAGCAGGAGAGGATACGCGAACATCAAGAAGAACGTCCCGGTCTTACCCCACCAGGTGACGTCGAACCGAGACACCCCGAGTGCGGCCAGGCCTAGGGCTGCGACAGAAACCAATACTTCTCGTAACAGCGTGAGTGCAGCAAACCACCCCGGCACGGAACCGTCGATCCATGTTGAGGCGACCGCCGTGACCATCAAGAGGCGATCGGCGGTCGGGTCGAGCAGCTTTCCGAGCTCGGAGACCTGATCGAATCGTCGGGCGTACCAGCCGTCGGTCCAGTCGGTGGCTCCAAGTACGGCAAGCAGAAGCGCAGCGCCCAGCCGATCATCTTGAGCAAACAGCAGCCAGACGAACCACGGGATGCAGGCAAGGCGAATCAGCGACATGGCATTGGGAACGGTGTAGGGCCGCCATTCGGTCTTGGTCGTCATCGGAATGATCGTAGTGGTCGCTGGTGGCGTGCCCGATCTAGGCTGTGTCAATGGCAGGAATCTTTTCCAAGATCATCGAAGGGCAGATCCCGTCTCGCATGTTGTGGGAGGACGACCTCTGCGTCAGTTTTCTCGACGTGCGACCGTTGGCGCCAGGACACGCACTCGTCGTGCCGCGCGAGGAAACCGATCTGTGGACCGATCTGAGCGCGCAGACAGCGGCACACCTTTTCGAGGTAGCACACGCAATCGGGCGGGCACAGATGTCCGTGTTCGCTCCCCGCCGCATCGGGCTGATGATCGCTGGCTTCGAAGTCCCCCACACCCACGTCCACGTCGTGCCGATGGACTCGATGGCCCAGCTCGACTTCGCGAACATCAATGCCAGTCCGGAGCAAAGCTCCCTCGACCGACAAATGCATGAGTTACGCGAGGCACTCGTCGAGCACGGTCACTCGGCTGTTTCGGCCCGGTAGACCAGCACGCTGCCGAAGCGGTTCTGCACCCGATAGCCCTTCGCCTCGATGACTTGATCGAACGTGACTCTCCCTAACGTCGTCCATGCATCATCAGATTCGTCGATCAGAATCACATCGGCCCCAAACAGCGGTTCTGCCGGTTTGTAGATCTCGAGACCTTCGGGAAAGCGAATGAGCAAGTCTCGCTCCGCCAGCAGTGGAAGTGCGCGTTCGAGTGCAGCTACCGAATCTTCGGGTTGGATGGTCTCGACCGCTGCGATGACATCGAGGTCATTGGACGATCGGATACCCCACGTCCACGGTTCGTTGTAGAGGCTGCTTCCGGAGGCGAACAAGAAGAACGCCATGCTCGCAAAGAGAACTCCGCCGAGCAGCCTCCCGTTCACGAATACTCGTCGAACCGATCGCCGACCAATGGCACGGAGCGCAAACGCCGCTGCGATGGGCAAGAAGGCCAAGGCCGCAACGTCTTGTTGTGGGTTGCCAAACTCCCCGGGTGGGATCGCCGCCAGAAACCCGAACGTGCCAAAAATCACCAGCGGAAGCTGGAACCGCAATCGAAGCACCGGCAGGAACAACCATGGTGCAAACAGCAGAACCAGCTTTCGGTAGTTCTCTTCCGCGAAGAAGTCACCGAGAACCTGGATTGGATTCGTGACCATCCCCCAGAGGATCGAAACCGGACCGTTGCCATAGGCGACAAAAGCATCCCCATAAACGAACTCGCCTCCGGCGAGATCGGACCGGAACACCCCGAGGGCAAGCGCCGCCCAGATGGCGCCCAAGGCCGCGGTGACACGACCGGCGCGGGTCCGTCCCTCGACCGCCAAGAGTGCTCCCACTCCGATCACGACCAGACCCAGATCTGAGCGTGTCGACAACGCGAAGGCAATAGCGAAGCCAAACCGGATCCACTGCCGATGCTGGCTGAACAGGTACGCCCACAAAAAGGCAGGAACGGCCAATGCCTCCGGGTGAAACTCGCTCAGGTTGAGGTTGTGCAGTTGAGGCTGGAATCCATACGCGAGTCCCAGCACAAGGGCCGTCTCGACTCCGAGTTCGAGGACACCCCGAGCAATCCTCCACAAGGGCACGACACCAAGAGCCAGTGCAAGGGATTGGAGGATCAGCAACAGCGGTCCAGCCGGAACGATTGTGGCGATCTGGGCGATCGGCCACATGATCAAGGAGAGCTGACCATCGAAAAGATCTCGTTGGGTCAGGGTCACGAATGGCTCTTTGCCTTCCCCGACGAGCCATATGCCTTGCATCCAGGCAGCAAACTGCTCGCCGAGATCAAGGCTTCGGTATCGGGCCAACGACAGACCGCCAAGCCCGAGAAACAGCAGCCCGGCAAGTATCCACGGGATCGCTCGATCGGGTCCATTTCCCTCGAGTCGTGCTTGCCACCGCAACACAAAATGATTGATCTTCCGCCGGAGATCGGAGTTGGCCCACGTCGTTGTTGGCGTCGTTGTCATGGCGTGATCGGGTCGATCAGCGAGGGTTCGTTGTTTCGCACGTTGTTGACCAGTTCAGACACTGGATATGCGGTGAGGAGAGCATCTGGCGCCGGCACCAAGAACTCTCGAAGGGAGTCGGTATCGGAATTGTGCGGATCCAGCCATTCTTCCCAGTTCTTCGGGGCGAGCAACACGGGCATCCGATCATGGATCGGGGCCATTGTTTTGTTCGGGGTCGTCGTGATGATCGTGCACGTGTGGATGTCACGCAGATTCTCCGCGTCGGTCCATTGTTCGTACAGGCCGGCAAACGCCAATGGGTCTCCGTCTCGACGCGTGATGAACATGGGTTGTTTCGACGTTGGGCCGAGCCGTTTCCACTCGTAGAACCCGTCCGCGGTGACCAGGCATCTCCGTCTTGCGAACGCAGAGCGGAAACTGTTCTTCGTTGCAACCGTCTCGGCTCTCGCATTGATCATCTTCGAACCGATGCGGAGATCCTTCGCCCATCTCGGAACGAGCCCCCAACGCAAGAAGTCGAGGTGCCTGGCGCCTTCGCGAACTCGGACCACGGGCACGTCTCGCGTCGGCGCCACGTTGTAATCGGGTTCGATCTCGTCGGCGTCGACCAGTGCCTCAGCGCCGAAGTATGCCGCCAACTTGTCAGGCGGGGTCGTCGAAGCGAAGCGTCCACACACGACGCGGACTCTACAACAATTGCACCCGAACCTCGGCCCTATCGAGGAGCTCACAGCTCGCGGACAGGTCTCCGAGCCGAATCGTTGCCGTGGTTCCCGGGGGACCCAGGAGTGGTGTCGCCTGCGCCGCAAGATCGCCATCGAGCAACATATCCCCGCGCAGCGATGCAACCGAACCCGATGGCTCGAGCCGTCGCTCGATTCGGACCCGAACTGCCTCGACGGCAGCGCGCTCCACGACAGAATCAGGGTCGTACGGCCAGACCTCGAGCAAAACAGCCTCGTCCCCGAGGCACGCTCGTCGATCGCCAGTCGGGGCGAATTGGTCGGAGCATGCTCCATGTGCAGCGAGATCGATGACCTGGAGATCAGCAGTGACAAGACTCGCGATCACACAATCCACGGACAGGTCCAGCCCGCGTGCCACGACCCCGACATGGGTACGCCCTCCCCAGTACACGGTTCCAAACGCTGCCTCGATATCCATCGCCGGTACCACGTCAGCAGGCAACGGATCAGAGGAAGTTGATTCGGCAACGAATCCGCGATCGATCGAGCCCGGAACGCGAACGGCGACCGCAGCAGGCCCTTGTCCATACGATCGGTCATCGCCAATCGCTACCAGTTCGTTCGGGCGTCCCTCGCGAGGGGCCGTCGAGTTGTCCGAATCGCCAAGGACACCGGAGCGCACTGCCGCCGTCGCACCGAGGCCCGCGAGCACGAGCAACACCAGAAACATCAGACCGCTCCGTGATCTTCGGTCAAGATCTCTGGCACGTTCGCTCGCCTTGTCCTCAAAGCCAGCGAACAGATCGTCTTTCGCGCCGCTTTCCCGGTCGACGTGGCCGGCGTCCCAAGCTGACGCGAAGCCATCGGCTCCCGTTTCGCCAAAGTCAGCAAGCTCACTCTGCGTTCCTGCGAGGAACGCACCGTCGTCGCCGTCTCTGGCTGGTCTCCGCCATCTCATCTCGCCCAGAACGGTACCGCCATCTCGATCTTGAATACGAGCAGCGCGCGCCGATTACTCCAATATGGCGCCCTCTACACTGCACCGAGTGCGCCGCAGTCTTTTCTCATGCATCGTCACGGGAGCACTGCTGTTGGGCGCTCCCCTCGCTGCACAAACCATCGACGGTGATCCCGGGTTGGCCCCGGGGATCGGCCCGTGGGCAGGCGCACCTCGAGGGCACATCACCGCAATTGTCCCAGGCATCGATTCGATCACGATCGAGGGGGTTGCTCGCGATCCAGACTCAGCGAGATCGGTGAACTACGAGCTACTGGTCGATGGGCTCAGTGTGGCCACCGGCGCGACGCCCAGACCCACTGGATTCGGTCGGACGGCTGCCTTCACCGAATCGGTCCGCGTGAACCCCGGCCTCCATCAAGTGTGTCTCCGCCTCAGCGATGAAAGGTTGGGGCCGAGAACCGTGAACTGCCGGACTGCCGTCACCGCTCCCCCTGACCGAGTCGACGCTGCCGTGGCCGCCGCCGCTACTGGAGTTCTCATCAGCCCCACTGGCGTCGTCCTTCCGATAGAGGGCGGCGAACCCGGCAATTGGCGAGTGACCACCCCATGCGGAGCGTCCAGGCGCCTGAGCGATGCCACCGTGATCGAACGGGCTCGCGTCGTGATCGACCCCGGACATGGGGGCTCTGAATCTGGCTCTGTGAGTGGCTCATTGCTCGAAAAGCATGTGAATCTCGATGTCGCCAAACGGGTCGTGAGCAAGCTCGAGTCGATCGGCGTGTCGGCGCAACTGACTCGCACTTCGGATTATCGGCTTCCCATCAAGACACGGGCAGACATCGCAGCCGCTCTCGCCCCCGACGTGTTCCTGAGTCTGCACCACAACGGTGGCGCCACCCGACCGTCAAGCCGACCGGGCACCGAGGTGTTCTATGCCCAGGGGCGACCCGAATCGCGTCGACTTGCCGCAATCGTGTACGAGGAGACGGTCGCTGCGGCCAGCGGGTTCGACGCACAGTGGGTCTCAACGGTCAGCGAAGGGGCATCTCTACGCCTCCGCGAGGACGGAATGGACCTATACGGGATTCATCGATTCTCGCCAGGTATCGACTCGATCATCACCGAGTTCTTGTATCTCTCCAATCGATCTGAAGCGGCATTGCTGAGGCGACCCGACGTTCTCGATGCCCAGGCGCAGGCCATCGTCGACGGAATCTTGCGCTGGTGGTTCTCCAACGATGACGGCACCAGCCGTGGGCGACAGTTCACCGACTCCTCGAGTTCTGGCACGGGCGGATTCGACGGTTGTATCGACCCAGCACTCACTCCACAGAACCCAGGCTTCAGCGTGTCCCGCGCAAACATTCTCACCGTGGCGTCGGGGAACATCCCGGACCCCTCACCTACTCGATCGCTACTGCCTTCATTCGTCCTTGCGAGCGACCCTGCGCTCAACTGACGTCCTTGGCTCTACTCGGGGCAACCCGAGGGGGTTCGAAGGGCTGCTTTGGATAGACGGGCGGCCACGGGGCATCACCAATCGTCTTCAGTCCATCACGAAACTCATCTACGAGACCACTGATATCTTGAGGCTGTCGGTACATCTCCGACCATGGGTCGCCGTACGTGTGGAGCCGTTGGGGCACGGTCAGGACGGTCAGATCATTGGGAGCGATCGACTCGAGATCCGCCCACGAAATCGGCGTGGATACCTGAGCTCCAACTCGAGCGCGTATCGACCACGCACCGAAGACGGTCTTGTGCGGTGCATTTTGATTGAAGTCGATGAACACTCTTTTGCCACGCTCCTCCTTCCACCATGCATCGGTGAGTTCCGTCGGATGTCTGGCGGCAAGGTGCCGAGCCACAGTGACTGCAGCGCCGCGCACATCGAAACTGTCCCAGCCAGGCGCGAGCGCTACGTAGATATGGAGGCCTTTGCTCCCGCTGGTCTTCAGGAAGCTCGCGATACCGACTGAATCGAAATACTGCTTGGTGAGAGCTGCCGCGTTTCGCACCTCTTCGAACCCGATCCCGGGAACGGGGTCGAGATCGATCCGTAGCTCGTCCACATGTCTTCCGGGTAGCCGAAACGGCCACGGGTGGATCGTGAATGCACCCAAGTTCACGGCCCAGATCAGATGTGCTGCATCGGCCATCACAAGAGCTCGTGATGGTGTCCCATTGACCGTCACGACCGTCGTCGTCTCGAGCCACTCGGGTGCACTGTTTGGGACACGTTTCTGAAAGAAAGATTTGCCGCTGACGCCGTTCGGGAAACGTTGGAGCAGAACTGGGCGATCCTGCATGCAGTTGAGAAGTGGCGCGGACACTTCGAGGAAGTAGTCGATCACATCGGACTTCGAGAGACCGAGCTTCGGGAAATACTGCTTGTCCGGGCTCGAAATCGTCAGCTCACGACCAGCGACCTCTCGAACCTGTTCTGCCATGCCCTCGACCATAGACCCACTGCAGTTCGGCGCCGCCCACGTTTGCCCCAGATCGCTACCGTGCCATCTTCTCGATCTGCCACTACCATCTACGGCCGTACGGGATGTGGCGCAGCTTGGTTAGCGCGTCGGTCTGGGGGACCGAAGGTCGGAGGTTCAAATCCTCTCATCCCGACAATGCGAGCCTCAGGTGACGATCCAGATGATGAACCCGACAAGTCGCCAGAGTAGGTAACCAGCGAGCAGGACGACGACCAACCAGAAGTGCCAGGGCGCTGACCGTCCGACAACCGGTGCTTCGTCAGACGTCGATATGTCGTTTTCCACCGCTCCCCCGCAGCTCGGGCAGGTTCCGTTCGTCAATGCAGTCGGCGCGCGATACGCCGAGCACGAGTCGCACCAGGGCACCGGTCAGCTACGCCGAACCGCAAGGATCGCAACGTCGTCGTCGATCATGCCGTTCGCGAAGTCGCGTGCCTCTTCGAGGAGTCCCTTGGTCAGTACTGCTGGCGCTGCACCCGGATCGCGCCGGATGGCCATCGCGATTCGCTCTTCGCCGAAGAGTTCGTCTCCGTTGCGGGCCTCAGCGAGGCCATCTGTGTAGAGCAGGACGAAATCGTCGGGAGACAGCGGGATCTCCTTGCTGAAGTAGGACGCCCCGGGATCGAGCATGAGCAAGGGACCGGTCGCGCGCAGCGGTTGCACTTCGCGTGCGTGCCACAGCCAGCCAGCAGGATGGCCTGCCGATGCGTATCGGATCGTTCCTGCCTCGGTGTCGAACACGACAACGATCATCGAAATGAACTCTTCGCCGCGGTCCATCTCGGCCATCTGCTGGTTCAGCTCTTCGAGAGCCTGTGCGGGATCGCGAAACTGACGAAGAAAGACTCGGAGTAGATACTTCGCCTGGAAGGCCGTGATCGAGCTCTCGATACCATGTCCGGCCACATCACCAATCACCGCAGCAAGTCTCTTGTCACCCACGCGGTAGACGTCGAAGAAGTCCCCCGCCATCAAGCCGGAGCCCGCTTCGTACACGCGGCCAACTTCGAAGCCAGTCACGTCGGGCAAGGAATCGGGCGCCAATCGGGCGGCCCACGCTTTCGGGGCAAAGTCCTCTTGCTGGAGCGCTTCTTCGGCGCGTCGCTCGAGAAAGAACCGCTGTCGTGACAATCGCGCCTCACGCACAGCGCCTCTCGACCATACGACGGACACAACCGCAGGTATTGCCGCAAAGGCAAAGACCATGGGTACTCGCGGATCGTCGCTCAGAGCCGTAGCGAACGCTGCGACCGCAAGGACCGTATACAAGATGGCCGAGTGCACTTCTTTGCGAAACGCCGATTGTGCAAGCTGATACGCCGAGTCTTGCTGCGCATTGTCCGGATCATGATCGACGTTGGCGAGAAAACGCCGACGGTAGCGAGCCGATCGGGCCCAGCCGATCGCCGCCACCACGCAGATCAGACCAAGCCCTATGAGTACGGCGGCCTTCATGGAATCAGATGGTAGTCGAGCGCTGCACTACCTGCGCCGGACCCGCATCTTGATGGGCGTGTTCCCCATGTCGAATGCTTCGCGAAGGCTCCGCTCCAAATACCGCAGATACGTGCGCGGGAGCTCCTTGTTGGTGAAGAGGGTGAAGGTCGGCGGATCGGTAGCCCCCTGCGTGGCGTACAAGACGCGAGCGCCATCTGGGGCCGATTGAGCGGCTTGTGCAGCACGGAGAACGACGTTGACCTTTCGGGTCGGGATACGCATCGAATACGACGAGATCGCCTCCTCGAGCGCAGGCCACAACTTCTGGACGCTCTTGCCCGTCAGGGCGCTGATCCGCAAGATCGGAGACTCGCCGAGGAAATGCAACTTGCGTTCAACACCGCGCATCGTTTCCTTCCGAGCCTCTGCGCCGAGCAACTCCCACTTGTTCAACAGGACGACGATCGGACAACCAGACGCATCGACACGTTCGGCGAGGCGTTGATCTTGGTTCGTGACCCCGATGGTGGCGTCGATGACCAGGAACGCCACGTCGGACTTGTCGACTGCTCGAAGGGCTCTGACCAGCGAGTAGTACTCAGTATTTTCGTCTACCTTCGACTTGCGACGCATTCCGGCGGTGTCGATGAACCGAATCGGGCCGTTCTTCGTCTCGACGATGGTGTCGATCGAGTCGCGAGTTGTTCCTGGGAGATCGTGCACGACCGACCGGTCCTCACCGATGAGGCGATTGAACAATGTCGACTTGCCAACATTGGGCCGGCCCACGATTGACACGCCGAACACTCGGTCTTCATCCTCGTCGATCGCTTCGATCTCTTCTTCGGGCAACACATCGATGATGTGGTCGAGAAGATCCGCTGTTCCAACGCCGTGCAGGGCACTCACCGGAAGTGGTTCTCCCACTCCCAGGGTGAGCAGGTCCCAGATCATGGGCTGCTGCTTCTCGGAATCCACCTTGTTGGCCACCAGGAAGGTAGGCCCGTCTACTCGGCGCACGAGGTCGGCCACGAGTTGGTCATCGGCGGTTGGACCCACGGAGGCATCGACGACCATGAGCACCACGTCGGCATCCGCTATTGCCTTCTCGCTCTGGCGAGACACCTTCGCGTCGAGGTCGTCGCCATCGCTGTCGGCCATCCAGCCGCCGGTGTCGACGAGAAGAAACTCGCGCCCCCGCCACTCGGCGATCACTTCCTTACGATCTCGGGTCACGCCTGGGCGCTCCTCGACGATCGCTTCACGACGCCCGAGAATTCGATTGACGAGGGTGGATTTCCCGACGTTCGGGCGGCCGACGATTGTGACGGTGGGCAGGGTGGTCATCGTTGCTCCAGAGCATTTTTGAGGGCAATACCGTCGGTTGGAATGATCTCAACGGGTCGGGGGAGCTCCTCTGGGGCTACGCCGTCCAGGAACACACCTCGATTCAGACAGACATCGGGTAGCAAATAGCGATGCCCCTCGGGTTCCTTCGCGAGGACGCGCTGCAAGTCTTCGCCGACCATCAACCCTGCAACACCGACGTTGCCACCGAAAAAGTCGTTCTCGACAGTGATCACTCGCACGTCATCTCGATCGATCGACGCGATGAGCGGCTCGAGCACCGCTGCACCCAACGGACCGGTCAACACACCAACGGGCGCATTCTTTCGCGGCCGCAGCGATACCTGTTGGCCAAGTGGACCATCGCCAGAGGAGAGCGTCGTTGTACGAGGCGCTCGGTAGCCCTCGGCTGGTGCTGCATCAACCCAGGCAAAGAAGCCTGCCTCGGTTCCAATTCCGGTGTCGACCACACCGTTGAACTCGGCTTCGAATGCTCGTGCCATGCCGATGCCATCCTCATACATCGGCGTGTCGCCATAGTTCTCGCGTGGTGGGAATTGGCGTTGAGCGGCGATGTAGTACTCGTCTGATGCATGCACTGTGCGCCGTCCGACGAGAGATTCGAACACCAGCTGCCAGCGCTCGACGATGTCGATCACCGTGTTGGCTTCTTCGACGGTGTGCGCGCGCATCCGCTCCTCGGTCGAGTACTTGGACACCCCGAGCGGAACCACACACACCGTTTCGAGACCTCGGTACTTGTCCGCGATGTCGCTCAACGTCCGGTCGAGTGTGTCGCCGTCGTTGATGCCGGGGCAGACGACAACCTGACCGTGCACTTCGATTCCCGCATCGAGAAGCGCAGAGAGCCAACGAAGCGAGGATGCGCCCCGTCGATTCCGAAGCAGTTCCTCCCTGACGGACGGCTCAGTGGCGTGGATACTGACATTGAGCGGTGACAGCTTCTCCGTGATCACACGCTCGAGATCGGCTTCGGTGAAGCGAGTCAGCGTCGTGTAGTTGCCGTACAAGAACGACAACCGATAGTCGTCATCTTTCAGGTAGAGGCTTTTTCGAAGATTTGGTGGAAGCTGGTAAATGAAGCAGAACTCACAATGGTTGTCACAGGTTCTGACCTCGTCGAACAGCGCTGAGTGCACCTCGATGCCAAGAGCCTCGGACGTGTCCTTGGCGATATCGATGTCGAACACCATGCCGTTGCGCTCGACGACGAACGCGATCTCATCGCCATCTACAAGGGTTCGGTACTCGAGAATGTCGCGCGGTTGTTCACCTTCGATGCTCACGAGTTCATCGCCGACGAGGAGACCAGCGCGCGCAGCCGGAGACTCCGGCTCGACGGTGATCACTCGCGGGGAAGACATTCTGTCAAGGCTACGGCGACCTCGTACAGAAGATGGTCCTTCTCGTCCGTAGCTCCCGTCACGTCGCGCGTAGACTCTGCCAATGACGGTCGACCAGGTTCTGCTCGCAGCACCACGGGGTTTCTGCGCAGGCGTAGAAATGGCGATCAAGGCACTCGCAGCGATGGTCCGAGCATTCGAGCCCCCGATCTACTGCTATCACGAGATCGTCCACAACCGACTCGTCGTACAACGATTCGAGGACATGGGCGTCGTGTTCGTCAACGATATCTCCGAAGTACCAGACGGGGCCCCGATCATGCTGTCCGCGCACGGATCGGCACCTGAAGTCGTGCAGCAGGCAACGAACACCGGCGGCTACATCGTCGACTCTGTCTGCCCGCTCGTGACGAAGGTTCACCACGAGGTCAAGGTTCGTGCCGGTAAGGGGTACAAAATTGTCTACGTCGGCCACGAAGGCCACGAAGAGGCCGTGGGCACCATGGCTGTGGCTCCCGAAGCAATCCATCGTGTCGAGTCCGTCGACGAAGTCGCGGCGCTCCCTGACATCGACGGCCCAACGGCCCTCCTTGCCCAAACGACCCTCAGCCATCGGGACTGGGCGATCGTCCAAGATGCCGCACTCCAGCGGTGGCCCGACATGTGGACACCTGGTCGTAGCGACCTTTGTTTCGCGACCACCAACCGACAAGGCGCACTAACCGAGATTGCGCCTCGGTGTGACTCGATGGTGGTCATCGGGTCTTCGAATTCATCGAACACCATGGCCCTCGCCAGGCTGGCCGCTGAGTCCGGGTGCGATCGAGTGCTCCGTGTAACACGGCCGACGAGTTGCCCGCCGATCTCGAAGGCGTCGTCGGTGTCACGGCGGGAGCGTCCGCCAGTGAGGAACTCGTCGAATCGGTCATCAACCGTCTCGACCCGTTGAACGGAGTATTCGAGGTGCGGATCACCGAGGAAGACGAATACTTCCCCCCTCCGCGCAAGCTCCGCGATCTGCTGACGGCAATCGATGCCGCCTCT
Source organism: uncultured Acidimicrobiales bacterium (assembly GCA_905479685.1). Taxonomy (GTDB): domain Bacteria; phylum Actinomycetota; class Acidimicrobiia; order Acidimicrobiales; family SHLQ01; genus SHLQ01. The sequence goes on along the minus strand of CAJQNJ010000039.1, from coordinate 6,373 downwards.
GCGCTGACCCTTGGCGCACGACGGACCGAGCAGCCATCTACCGAGGATCGTCAGCTAGGCGCGAGCGAAGTGCTCCGCCTGCTCGGTTGAGATCAGGAGATCATCTCCATGGCGTCGTCGAAAAGTACCTGTAAACGCTGACGTAACAGGTCCGTGTGTTCCCGGACCGACCGGCGCGAAACCCGGCCATTCGCATTGCGTTCGGGTGGACCGATCGGCTCACCGATGATGAACACGATCTTTCGTGGGTAGACAACCTTCTTCCCGATCGGCATCGCCCGTTCGCTACCCCCGATTCCTACCGGAACGATCGGAATCTGCAGGCGACCCGCGAGAAAGCTCGCGCCGTCAAACATGTTTTCCTCCAGGATGACCGGGCCTGAACGTCGCGTCCCTTCGGGGAACATCACGAGCGTTTCGCCGCGCTCGAGGATCGACTCGGCCAGCCGAAGTGCCCCCCGGTCCGCCCCATCTCGATCTACCGGAAACCCGCCCAGAGAGGTCAGGAACCAAGCCCCGAACCGACTGGCCTCCCACAGCGAGTCCTTCCCCATGAAGCGAATCGGTGCCCGGCGGATGATGGGGAGCAACGGTGTGTCGAGATTCGACCGGTGTACGGGACTCAGAATGAATGCGCCGGTCGTGGGCAGATTCTCACGGCCATGCACCTCAGCCCGAAACCAGATCTTGGCAACGACGGCGACAAGTGTTCGTCCGAAGATCCAGGTTGCCCGCTGTAAACGTGTCAGACCGCTGCCATACCCCGCTTCGGTCATCCTTGTTCCTCCCACAACGCCTCGATCGTCGAAACGACATCGTCTATGGACATCGAGGTGGAATCCACGACGACGGCATCGCTGGCCACCGTCAGGGGGTCGCTTTCACGCGTCATGTCCAGATGATCTCGTGTGGCGATCGCTTTTGCCATACTTTCCACATCGGTGTCGCCGGTCTCGGCCGCCCGCCGTTGTGCCCGCTCTTCCACAGACGCATGTAGGTACACCTTCAACGTTGCGTCTGGAAACACGGCTGTGCCGATGTCACGCCCCTCGAGGACGGCGGCCCCCCGTGCACGAGCCCACTGGCGCTGTGCCTCGGCCAAGACGATCCGCACCCCCGGGTTCGCAGCAACAGTTGACACCGCACTCGTCACATCTGGCTCACGGATCGCTGAGGTGACGTCGACGTCGTCGACCGTCACGGTGCTCGGACCTACGACAATCGTCGCGCCGCGCGCTGCCTGTGCGACTGATTCGTGATCGTCGATGGCCACGCCCGAACGCAGTACTGCGAGGGTGACTGCGCGATACGTCGCCCCGGTGTCGAGATGCGGGAGACGCAGCAGCGTCGAGAGCCGTTTGGCAACCGTCGATTTGCCGCTGCCCGCTGGCCCGTCGATTGCCAGTACGCGCGGACGCGATCGGGCTGTCGATCGTAAACGATCGAGCATCTCCCAGTAGCCGGGAAACGTCTTTGCGGAACAACCAGGGTCGAGGATCGTCACGGGGGACTCAACCAAACCGAGGAGTGCGAGGCTCATCGCCATCCGGTGGTCCTCGTAGGTTTCAACCGCCGCATGGTGATGCGATCCACCGGTGATGGAGAACCCGTCCGGATCGACCGACGCGCTGATCCCCAGACGAGACAGTTCTGTCACCGGGTTGTCGACGCGGTCGGACTCTTTTCCCTCCCTGATGAATCCGATGCCGGTGGCTCTGCTCGTTCCACATGCCTTTGCGGCAAGGGCAGCAAAGGTGGGCGCCGTATCGCTCATATCCGCGAGATCAACGTCAATGGCATCGAGCACACCACTTCCCCTCACCTCGATCTGGTAGGGGTCGACATACACCGACACCCCCATGGGCTCGAGAACACGACGAGCGAACTCCGCGTCTCCCTGTAGCGATGCACTACCGAGCCCGAGAATCGTGACACGACCGCCGACGAGCGCGGCTGCTGCCAACGGATAGGAAGCCGTCGACGCGTCCGGCTCGATGGCATACCGACGCGCTGCGTATCCGCCAGGCGAAACGACGATTCGATCTGAGCGCACATCGACATCGGCTCCAAAGGTCCGCATGACGCCGACGGTCATCTCGATGTACGGCCTCGAGACCGCTGCACCATCCAGGTGAAGGTCGAGGCCATCGGGATACGCGGGTGCGCTGAGCAGCAGCGCCGAGATGAACTGACTGGTGACTCCAGGCGCAATCGACACGGACGAACCGTTCACCCGACCCGATACGACGAGGGGAAGCGCGTCCCCGTCGACACGCACACCCAACGCTCGAAGAGCATCGGCGAGATCTTTCATCGGCCTGCCGCGCATCTGCGCGTGTGCCGTAACTTCTCCCCCGCCAGCGGCTGCGATGAGCGGCACCAGGAAACGAGCTGTTGTTCCAGACATGCGGGCATCGAGCGGGGCCTCTGGTGCGCTGAGACCATTCGATGAGTCCAGCGTGACCGTGGTCCCTTCGATCGAAACGCGCACCCCAATCGCCTGCAGCGCAGCGAGCATCGCTTCTGTGTCATCGGAGAGACCTACTCCCTCCAAGATCGTCGTGCCTCGAGCGAGCGCGGCGATGATCAGGGCACGGTTCGTGAGACTCTTCGAGCCGGGCAGAATGACCTCTGCATCCAACGTTCCCTCGATCGGCGCGATCTTCACGCGTTTGGTTTCACGGTTCATGAGAGTTCCCGAACCGAGGGGCGGTAGCCACGCGCCAAGAGGCCGCCCCGGATCACGTCGGACACCTCAGCATCGACGAGCAACACGATGACGCCCGTGGGGCCTTCAGCACTATGTGCGATTTCGAGATCGAAGATGTTGACGTCGAGTTCGGCTGCCAAACCAGTGATCGCAGCCAGTTCGCCGCGCTGGTCCTTGATGCGGACACGAACCTCTGCGAGGCCAGGGGGAAGTGGGACTGCAGCGGGGAGATTCACACGCGCCGCCCGCGCTGTCGTGAGCTCTGACCTGATCGCTTCTACGTCCCCGCCAGCGACGGCGGATTTCAGCGACGTCAGCGACCCGATGACCTCATCGAGCGCTTCGATGATCGCCTCCCCATTCTGGAGGCAGATCGGCGGCCAAATATCGGGAGATCCAGCAGCGATCCTCGTCATGTCGCGGAATCCCCCTGCTGCGAGGCGAAGCATTGCAAGGTGTTCGTCGGACCGACGGTTCGCAACATTCATCAGCGTGGCCGCTGTCAGATGCGGTACGTGAGACACCGTCGCGACCATTCGATCGTGTGATCGCGGGTCGAGTGTCACCGGATCGGCACCCAATTTCACCACCAGTTCGTGCATGCCTGCGAACGCGACGTCTGAGGTGATCTCGGTCGGCGTGATCACCCACGCCGCGCCCCGAAAGAGGTCAGCTCGCGCTCCCTCCAACCCAGCTTGCTCCGAGCCCGCCATCGGATGCGACGGTACAAAGCGCTCATGCGAGGCTTCCTCTGCGATCGGGCCCTTCACACTTCCTGTGTCGGTCACCCACCCCGCCGTCTCCAAAAGCGCTCGGCGCACGCCTGCGGGAATCGCATCAACCGGGGTTGCCACCACGGTGAGTTCGGCATCGGCTGGCAGACCACGATGGTCGATGATCCCTGAATCGAGAGCCCGGTCGACCTGAGACTCGTCGTGATCCGCGCCGCCGACGACGAAACCAAGGTCACGAAGGGCCAACGCGATGCTGCCACCGATGAGACCGAGACCAACGACTCCAGCAGTTCTGTTCGGTGAGGACGTGCCGTTGGGCATAGCGGCAGAGCCTACTGCGGAGCTGCAGCGACGGCCGCCTCGATCTCACGGACTTCTGCCCGTTCGAGATCTCGCCACTCCCCTGGTTGTAGGGACGAGTCCGTCAATGGGCCAATCCGGGTACGCACGAGTCGGGTGACTGGGTGACCAACCGCTTCACACATGCGGCGTATCTGTCGATTTCTTCCCTCGTGGATCACGATTCGAAGCAGGCCCGGTGATATCTGTGAGACCTTCGCCGTCGACGTGACTCCATCGTCGAGCTCGACGCCCTCCCGGAGCATCCGTAGATCGCCGGGCCGCAGCGTGCCCTCCACGCTCACGAGGTACTCCTTTTCCACACCATAGGACGGGTGCGTGAGCCGTTGCGTCAAGCCGCCGTCGTTGGTCAACAGGATCAGCCCCTCGCTGTCCGCGTCGAGTCGGCCGATCGGATACAACCGCTCCTCGGCAGCGACGAGTTCGACGACGGTCGTTCGGCCGTGCGTGTCGTCGGCTGTCGAGATCACTCCAACTGGCTTGTTCAATAGGACGGTTCTTCGACTCCGGTCGATCGACACCACAGCACCATCCACCCGGAGTTCGTCGATTTCTGGATCCACTTTGTCGCCGAGTGTGGCGACCTGACCGTTTACGAGGATCCGTCCATCCGCGATCATGTCCTCACAGACGCGACGCGACGCAACGCCGGCGGCCGCGAGTGCCTTCTGGACACGCTGTCTGACAGAGTGTCCGTCTTCGTCAGGGGCGCTCGAGGGTTGCTCGACTACCGGTTCAGAATCTTCAGGTCGGTTCACTCGTCGTCGTCGGCTGGCCCGACAGGCGGCTCGTACCCGGTGACCGAGTCGCGGAGGTCGATGACGACCTCATCTGCGCTCACTTCGTTGAGCTGATCCTCTGCCTTCTCGGGTATGACATCGGTCTCGACTGGATCGAATCGCAGTCCGTGCTCGAGCGCCTCGACGACATCGGGGCTCGGGACGAACTCACCGAGCTCGGGGAGGTCGAGAATCGAGTTGATGTTCAGTCGCTCGAGGAACAACGGCGTCGTGCCGTACATCACGGCTTGGCCCGGACCACTGTCACGTGAGACCTCGGCGATGTACCCACGTTGGGTCAACGTCCGCATCACCGCATCGACTGAAACCCCGCGAATTGCAGCTACCTGTGCTCTCGATATCGGCTGCTTGTAGGCAACGATCGCCATGGTTTCCAGGGCCGCAGCGGACAACCGAGTCGACTGACCCTCCAGCACGAACCGTTCGACATATGCAGCTTGCTCGGGGTGGCTCTGGAATCGATACCCCCCAGCCACTCGGGCGAGCACGAACCCCCGCCCCTGTTCGCGATAGGTGACGTCGAGCTGGGCGCACGTTGCTTCGACCGACTCCTCGCTTGCTTCGACGAGCTGAGCCAGAAGTCGCGGTTCGATCGGACGCTCTGCGACCATCAGAACCGCCTCGATCGCAGCTGTCAGCTCCGCAGGAAGCAGCGACGTTGATGCCTCCGCCACCGAAGCGACGGTCTCCCCTTCCTCATCGCGGTCGACAACATTGTGTTCGGGGTTGGCCACTGGTTTCACATCCGTCATCCGTCGTACCTATCGATTGCAAGAGCGCTCAAGGCCTCTTCCGGGTCGCCGCCCACCCATTCGAGCTCGATGTCGCCGAACGCCTTGACCTGGACGATGTCGACCAAGCCCTGCTTGAACAGTTCGAGAATTGCCAGAAAGCGCACCACGACTTCGATCCGGTCGACGAGGCCCGAAGTGAGCGTCCGAAAATCGATCTTGCCGGCGTTCGGTAGCTCGTCGACGAGCTCACGAACAGCGTCAGAAACCGAGGCTGTGACTGCGCTGATGTGGTAGAGGTCGAGCATCGGCTCGGGCTTTGGAGCCAGCGCTCGAAGACACGCCGCATGGAGGTCGGTGATGTCGATACCTTCGAGGAGGTCGGGCGCCAACCCGAGGAAGTGTTCCTCAACGCCTGCGACTCGGGGGTAGGTCCTACCTCCAGCATCATGCAACCGCCGCAACTGGCCTGCAGCGTCCTTGAAGGTCTTGCATTCAACCAGCCGAGACAGCAGAAGATCGCGCTCCTCGAACAACGCGAGCTCGTCATCGAGGTCGAAACTGTCATCGTCGGGCAAGAGGCGTCGGGCCTTCAACTCGACGAGCGTCGCTGCGATCAGCAAGAACTCAGTCGCAACATTGAGATCGAGATGCTCCATACGGTCGAGTTCGAGGAGGTAGGAATCGACGATCGTCGCAAGCGAGATCTCATAGAGCTCCACCTCCTCTGCCAAGATGAGATGGAGGAGGAGATCGAAGGGGCCATTGAAGACCTGGGTTTCCACCTCGTAGGACACGGGCTGATCGTATCGTCGCTACATCAGCCGCAGCATCTCGGGCGGAGATAGAGTCTCGCTGATGTGTTCCCGGGCAATCGTGTGGTTTCGCAACGACCTTCGACTTGAGGAAAATCCGGCTTGGGCGAGTGCTACAGCGAATCACGACGAAGTCCTCCCATTCGTCGTACAAGATCTGAAGCTTCTCGCCAGCGTGGGTCCCTTTCGCCGAGCGCAATGGGTCGCCAATGTACGGGCGTTG
>CAJQNJ010000038.1 GCA_905479685.1 uncultured Acidimicrobiales bacterium | reverse complement strand
CCCGCCCTCATCGCCCAGACGGCGATGACGATCGACACCCTGTCCGAAGGCCGCTTCGTCCTCGGCCTCGGTTCGTCCGGTCCCCAGGTCATCGAGGGCTGGCACGGTGTGCCCTTCACGAAGCCGCTCGCCATGACCCGCGACGTCATCGACATCTGTCGCAAGGTCTGGTCGGGCGACAAGGTCGAACACGATGGTCGGGTCTTCAGTCTTCCGCTCCCCGAGGGACAGGGCACCGGCATGGCCAAGGCCCTCCGCCTCATGTGCAAGCCCTACCGGCGCGACATCCCGATCGCCGTCGCCTCGATCGGACCCAAGAACGTCGAGCTCACCGCCGAGATCGCAAATGGGTGGATCCCGGTGTTTTTTCATCCCGAGAAGGCTCGCACCGCCTGGGGCTCATCGCTCGATGCTGGCTGGGCAAAGCGAGATACCTCGCTCGGTCAACTCGAGATCATTGCCGGTGGCATGGCAGCGATCACCAACACTGACGAAGAGGCGGTCGCCATGCGCAACTTCGCTCGGCCGAGTACAGCGCTCTACATCGGTGGAATGGGTGCGAAGTCGAAGAACTTCTACAACACGCTCTTCCAGCGCTACGGGTATGAAGAAGAGGCCGAGATCGTGCAGGACCTCTACCTCGCGGGCAAGAAGGATGAGGCTGCAGCGGCGATCCCTGACGAGTTCTTGGCGGCGACCAACCTCGTGGGTACCGAGGGTTTCATCAAGGACCGGCTCACGGCGTTCGCAGACGCTGGTGTCACCAGCTTGACGCTTCACCCCGTAGGTGAAGATCCACTCGCTGTGGTCTCACAGATCAAAGAGTGGGCGAACTAGCTGGCCCGTTCCATCGTCTCGAGCATGACGAGAGCGACGGTCACGGGGTCCTGCAACGGACCGAAGTGGCTGATCGTGGGGAAATCGATCAGCTGTCCATTGGGGAGTGCTTCGGCGACCGCTGGCGCAAGGCGGGCGGGTAGTTGTCCATCTCCGCTCCGACCGACTCGAACGTCGAGCTCGATCTCGGGCATGAGCCCGAGGTGGATTCGTCCGGCCATCGTGAACGTATTTGATTCGCTTTCCGGCAGACACTTCAGCGTCACGCCGTGTTCGGAATCTCGAAAGCCGTGTTGCACATAGTCGCTGAGTACGTCAGCACGGAACAGGCCGAGTGGAGGCTTCGAGGCATACCGCTGGAGTGCATCTCCTCGAGTCGGGAACGATCGAAGCCTGCCACGAGCGGCATGTGAGAGCGGCGATTCGCCAGTGTCACTGAACATTCCTGGTGGGACGATCGGTTCGAAAACGAGCGCTGACGTGAACGTTCCTGGCTGGCGGCGCTCTGTTTCGAGCAGCGCGGCGCCGCCCATCGAATGGCCGAAGCCATGCAGCGTGCGTGCGTCGAGGGCGGTGATAGCCGCGGTGAGGTCATCGGCCATACCCGACCAGTTGAACTCCTCGACATCGGTTGGGGTGGCCGAATCACCGTGTGCACGAAAGTCGATTGCGACGACCCGAACGTGGTCGGTCATCTCCTCGGCAAACGCGCGATAGACGCGGCCAAGAAAGCCGGTGGCGTGGCAAACGATCAGGACGTCTTCACCAGCGCCGCCGAGATCATGAAGCGCGAGCGGGCCAATCGCTCCCTCGATGAATGTCGGATCGCTCATAGCCGCTCGTAGACCCAATCCTTCGGGCGATCACCGTCGTAGGGCATCGTGCCGTGAAAGGTCCGGGGGTCATCGTCGAACACGAGCGGCAGGAAGTATCGGTCTCCCTCCCACATCGGAAGTCCAGCTCCCTGCCGGGTCTCTTCGTCGGGGTCACACGCGGCGAGCAACCGGGTTCGTTCGATCCATTCGAGCGAACCCTCCTCGTTCGATGCTGGAGGCGTGCCTGTCCACGTGGTCACCAAGAAGATGAATCCCATCCAATCTTCGAGTTTCGGACCGAAGTTCGTCCACGTGATCGTGCCGCGCAGCGTGAGCTCATCGAGCCGCACGCCAGCTTCTTCGTCGAGCTCCCGACGTACTCCAGCCACGACGTCTTCGTCGGGCTCGAGCTTGCCGCCGAGTCCGTTCACCTTCCCGAAGTGATCGTCATCAGGACGAGCGTCTCGACGAACCATCAGGACCAGGTCCGTCTGCTGGTCCCACAGATAGGCGAGGGTTCCGACGGTCGGCATGAACGGCATCGAGCCAACCTACGAGCTGGCACGATGACCAGCACGGATTCAGTTGATGTGCACGTCGGCGGTCATGCCGGCAGGGGCGACTCCAGGAACCTTCGACTCGCGAGCGAAGAGTTCTTGCATCAGCGGGATGAAGTCTTCGATTGGCAGTGTCGGATAGTCGGGATCGAAACAGTTCTGGTCGTAGTTCTGACAGAACTTCACGCACGCCATGTAGTGCTCGTTGTCCTTGTGCACGTCGCGGGCATTGCGGTCGCCATCCATGTGGTGGAAGTAGTAGTACCCCTGGAACAGCCCGTGATGTTGCACAACCCAGTGCGTCTCGTCATCCACGTACGGCTTGAGCATTGCGGCCGCAAGCGCGCTGTGATTCGCAGGAGCGATCGGATCGCCGACGTCGTGCAAGAGGGCGCCAACGACGAGGTCGAGGGATTCATCGGCTCGGAGTGCACGGGACGCCGATTGGAGGGAATGCTGGTACCGGTCGATCTGGTAGCCCAGCTTGGGTCCCTCCATGACCTTCAGTAGAGACACGAGATTATCGACGAGTTCGCCCTGCGTGTGCTCGGTGTACAACCCACCAAGAACGGCGTAGTCGTCGCGAGTCCCGTCTGCCATCTGTGTCCACGTCACCTGGTTCATGACCTGAACGATCATCCACTCTCGCAGCGATGTCAACGCGGGGATCTGAGTCAGATCGTTGCCGCCGAGTCTGTTCGATCGACTGCGAGCAGTACGACGGCGGTCACCACCATCAATATGACACTCAGAGCCATCGCCTGTCCGCGGATGCTCTGACCGGGTTGGCTGAGCAACCGGGCGATCGCGAGCGGAACCGTCATCAGATCCGGGCGACGACCGACGAACGATGTGGCGCCAAACTCACCGAGTGATATCGCGAAGGCGAACCCGCCACCCACGACGAGTGCACGGCGCGCGATGGGAAGATCGATGTCTCGTCGGATCTTGGCAGGTGAAGCTCCCATACTCGCGGCCGCATCGCGAAGGTTCGGGTCGATCGCCCGTAGAACCGGAACGACCGCCCGTGTCACGAACGGAATCCCGATCAAGGCCTGCACGAGGGGGATGATGATCCAGGACTGGCGAAGATCGACGATGCCCGTATCGAAGGTGATCAGAATGCCGAACCCCAGGGTGACCGCTGACGTGCCGAGTGGCAGGAGATAGCCAACGTCGAGCAATCTCGATACACCACGAGAGCTGTAGGTGATGGCCAACGACGCCCACCCACCAAAGAACACTGCGATCGCGGTCGCCACAGTCGCGAAGCCCAGCGAGTTCATCAGTGCACGAAGTGGCGTGACGGTCAAGAATGGTGGTCGCTCGGTCAGCGAACGATAGTGATCGAATCCCCACCCTCCGCCGGTTCGAAGGGATTGTTCGATGAGGACGGCGATTGGAATACAGAGCAGCGCCAATGTGATGAGTACGGTCCCGATCGGGATGAACGCCGTCGAGCGATTGCGCCACGCTTGGGGCCGATCTGCGGCCAGCCGATCGCTTCGCGGCAACCGGGCTCGAAGTCGGGTGTTCAGCGCAACGAGGATGACGACAACGACGAGCTGCACAACCGACAGCACCGATGCAGTGGCGAAATCGGTGCGGCTGATCGCATACCGATAGATCTCGGTTTCGATCGTGCGCTGTCGCGCTCCGCCCAGGATCAAGATCACACCGAACGATGTGAAGCTGAAGAGAAACACGATCGACGTTGCAGCGAGAAGGGATGGTTGCAGCCGGCGCACCGTGATCCGAAGGAACGTCATCGATGCCGATGTGCCCAGCGTTCGAGCGGCCTGTTCGTCGGTGCGAGACAATTGACTCCAGTAGCCACCAACCGTCCGGACGATGACCGCAACGTTGAAGAAGACATGGGCGACGATGATCGCGAAGACGGACTTGCTGAGCGAGAACGGTCCGCTATCGAGTCCAGTGCGGTCGCTCGTGGCGAGAAAGGCTCCCGCGACGACGACTGTCGGGAGAACGAACGGGATCGTCACCAGGGCCATGACGAGCCTCCGGCCCCGAAATTCGACGTTGGCCACAACGGCCGCCAACGGCATTGCGATCACCAAGGTCAAGAGCGTTGAAACAAGCGCCTGCCAGAGGGTGAACCATGCCGCTCCTCGAATCGACGCCGAGCTGATCACGTCCGTGATCGCCGATTGGTGGTCGACCAAGCCACGGAACAGCAGGGTTGAGACCGGCCAGACGAAGAAGATCCCGAGGAACGCGATGGGTCCCGCAGCGAGACCGGCCCGCCGCAGCCTCGCGGGGGTCAGCCCAGAACGATGTTGTTCCATCGCTCGGTCCAGTCATCTCGATTGGTCTCGATAACCGCAGGGTCGATGGTGCGCGCATCGTCGACGAGAGGTCCGAAGTCGACGAACGACTCTGGCAACGCTGCTCGCCCGTTGGCGGGGTAGACAAACATGTTGAGTGGCACATCTTCTTGGTAGGTGATGCCCAACATGAAGTCGATCAGAGCAGCCGCTGCCTCTGGATGTTCGGTGCCAGCGAGAACTCCCGCGAATTCGATCTGACGGAAACAGCTGTCATCGAGGACCGCAGTCGGAGGTGTATCGACCGGCGGGTCGGCGAACAAGAATTCAGCCGGAGGGCTCGACGCATAGGACGTCACGATCGAACGATCTCCGCCACCAGCGATGAATTCGCCATAGTACGCGTCGTTCCATCCCGAAGTGATCGACACACCGTTCTCGACCAACGACTCCCAGTAGTTCTCCCATCCATCGTCGCCATACTCGGAGATCGTGGCCAGAAGGAATGCGAATCCAGGTGACGATGTCTCGGGGTTCTGCGTGACGAACTGATCGGCGTGCACCGGATCGGCAAGGTCGTCGAGAGTGGCCGGTGCCGGGCCAGCAAGTGCATCGCTCCAATAGTTCACGCAGACATCTCCGAAGCTGATCGGGGTGACGCGATTGTAGGGATCGAGCTCGAGCTCGTCGTCGACGTCGGACAACGCCGGAGAGGCGTATGGAACGAAGAGGTCAGCCTCCAGTCCGCGGCACAGGAAGGCATTGTCGATCCCGAAGAGCACGTCGGCAGTCGGGTTGTCCTTCGTCAAGATGGACTGGCTCACGAGCTGACCCGCGTCGCCAACGGCAACCTGTTCGACGCTGATACCCGTTGCATCGGTGAAGGCGGCGAGTGTGCCGTCACTGAGCACGAACGAGTCGTGGGTGGCGAGGGTGATCGTGGTGCCAGCCTCGTCTCCACCCGGTGTGATCGACTCCAGGCCGGGGTCGTCGAAGCAGGTCGACGCTTCCTCGCCTTGGTCTTCGCTGGCGGTATCGGATGCGTTTTCCTGTGCGAGCGCTTCGGCATCACCCTCACCGATGGCGGTGGTTTGGAGGTCCTCGCCGCAGGCCGTAGCGGCAACGGCAAGCGCCATACAGAGGAGCGCTACCCGGACGATGATCGACAGGGTCGTTTTGATACGCATCACTTTCCTCCGCTGGAATTACCCAGTTCAGGTTCGTACGGGTCGGCGATGCTGCATCGCCCTCTCAGCCCGGCATGTGCCCGAGCTCCCCGGTGGTTTGGTTGTTGCTCGTAGCCTACGCCATCAGGTGCGCTTCAGGCTCAGCTCAATACGTTGTGCGGTCGGTGTGACTGCGAGACCGCCAAGGCCAGTACAGCGAAGTTCTCGGGCCATGAGTTCGCTCACATTGCGATGGGCATCGAGGACCTCGTCGAACGGGATGACGTGGTCGTACCCAGCGAGGGCCATGTTGGCGCAACTGAGCGCATTGGCGGCGCCGGTCACGTTCCGTCCCAGACATGGCGCCTCGACTCGATTCCCGACCGGGTCACAAATCAGACCCAAGACGTTCTGAAGTGCCTGGCTTGCGGCCGAGAGCGACTGCGCTGCTGTCCCACCGGCGAGTTCGACGAGTGCGGCTGCAGCCATCGCTGCGCCCGCACCGGTCTCAGCCTGACAGCCGCCGACCTCTGCCGCGAAACTCGAACGATTGGCAACGAACACACCGATGAGGCCACCGGTGAGCAACGCTCGCTCGGAGGCGTCCGCTGAGGCCGAGATCGAATCGATCGTCGCCAGGAGGGCACCAGGAAACGTCGCGCAGGAACCTGCCGTCGGTGCAGCAACGATGACTTCCATCGCGCTCTTGGCCTCCATGAGCGCAGTGACATAGGCGATCATGTCGTTGAGCAGCCCGCCATCGAGTAGGCGCCCGGACTCTTGCAGCTTCACGAACTCACCGCTCTGCCAACCGAGGATTCGGTCGTCGTACGTCGTGCCGGCCAACCCAGTGTTCACGCCGGTGCGCATGATCTCGAGGAGGTGACGAGCGTGTGTCAGGACCTCGGTTTCGTCGATCCCACCCCGCACGGTTTCGTACTGAAGTGCCCAGTCCGACAGCGGTCGCTGATCGAGCAGATGGGCGTCGGGCATCTCGCTCGCGTGGGCAAACGGGACCGTGAGATCTCGACGTGATCTGACGGGAAGCACCGACCGCAATCGATGCACACCGATGATGTTGGACAACTCGTCGACGATCGCGTCGTCGAGCGGTTTCTGCGCTGAGACGATGATCAGCTTCGTTCCGTCGTTGCGAGTACAGACCACGATCTCGTCGACGGTGGCGTCGTCGATCCCTTCGACGACCGCGGAGCTGTCGCCCGTGGTGGTCAGAAGTGTCACCGCATAATCACCGAACAACGAGACCGGCCAACCGTCGAGCTCGATGACTTCGATCATCCCTCCGCCGGTCGAGAGTGCGACGATCCGATGCTCGACACCATTGTGGGTTGCCGCAATCCGGTAGGTGTTCGGATGTGCATCGTCGAGGCGAGGTGTTCGAACCTCGATCACCGTCCCAGCCTCGACGATCAGCGTCGGTGAGTCTGGAAGGCGTACGTCGTCGGGTGCATATCCGAGAAGGCCGCCGTACAGGCCCATATCGGTCCCTTGGCTCTCGTGCGTCGTGGCCAGCGACCCCTGGCTGTCGTAGTCGATCTCGATGTGATCGGGAAGGCCGCCGCACAGATCCCGCAGCAACAGGCCGATGCGGACCGAAGCCGCCGAATGGGAGCTTGACGGGCCCCGCATGACGGGTCCGATCACGTCGTTGAAGATGCTTGGTGCGAGTGCTGTGACCATGAACTGAGTATGTCACCTTGCGAAGCTGGACAGTTCCGCCGATAGTTCATGTCATGGTGAACACGGGCGCAGGTCTCAAGATGGTCTTTGCTGCTGCCGAAGCAGCCCCGATCGCCCGCGTCGGAGGTCTCGCTGAGGCTGCAGCCGGACTGATCCGATCGCTTCGCACGCGACCCGATATCGAGGTCGTGGTTGTCCTGCCCGATTACGGCGACGTACATCTCGAGAATGAGCGATCGAGCGAGCTGACACTTCCCGAGTGGGCGTCGCCGGGGAGCGTGCGAACCGGAATCGCTCCCGAGCTCGGAGAAGTGCACCTCGTGTCGGTGCCCGGCATGGCCCGCCCACATCCATACGTCGACGAGTCTGGAGTTGGATGGCACGACAACGATGCCCGGTTCTTCGCGTTCTCGGCCGCGATTGCGGCCATCGTCGAGCAAGAACAGCCCGATCTCGTCCACCTGAACGACTGGCATACGGCGATGACGCTCGCGTGGGTCGACATCCCGTCGGTGTACACGATCCACACCCTTGGCTACCAGGGACATGCCGACATCGGCTGGTTGCGAGCGATCGACACCGACCGAGCCACAGCATTCGACCGCTTCGGTGTTCTCAACCCGTCAGCTGGAGCCATCATCCTCGCTGACCGGGTAGTCGCTGTCAGCCCGAACTATGCCGTGGAGATGCTCGACCCGACACGCAGCGGTGGTCTTCACACCGTGCTCGAGGCGAAGGGTGACGCACTCGTCGGCATCCGAAACGGGATCGACACCTTGCTCTGGAATCCGCTCACCGATCCGTTCATCGCCAAGCGGTACGGACGATCGAACCTCGATGCGAAGTCCGAGACGTCCGTAGCACTCCACGAGCGGGTTGGCTGGGAGCATGACGGCCAACCACTGATCGGAATGGTTACTCGTCTCGTCGAGCAAAAAGGGATTGACATCATCTTGGGTACGGTTCCGTACCTCGAGCGGATGGGTGCCCGGCTCGTGATGCTCGGCAGCGGGGAAGAGCGGCTGTCACTTTGGGCTCGCGACCTCGCTGCGACATACCCCGATCGATTTGCTTTCATCGACGGATACGACCTGACCGCCGCACATCAGATCTTTGCCGCGGCCGATCTGTTCTGCATGCCAAGTCGGTTCGAGCCATGTGGACTGGCGCAGATGCAGGCAATGGCATACGGAACGATTCCGGTGGTCACGCCGGTCGGTGGTCTGGTCGACACCGTCATCGATGATGATGAAATGCCCGGCGAAGGTACCGGATTCAGAGCGGTCACCGTCGACACCACCGGGATGGTCGATGCGCTTCATCGTGGTGTGGCGGCGTGGCGGCACAAGAGCCGCCGCCGGGCAATCCAGAAACGCGCGATGTCATTCGACTGGTCGTGGGACGGACCGTCGTATCAACACCTGGGTCTCTACCGGGACATCACCGACAGCTGACGTTACGGCCCGGGAATGATCGACTTCTTGGCGATCACAGCGATCCCACCGTCGCTGATGACATACCGCTCCGAATCCGCCTCGGTGTCGACTCCGACCTTCGCTCCGTCGGGAACGACGACGTTCTTGTCGATCACGCAGTTGCGGAGCACGGCGTTCGGCCCAACGACCACATCGTCGAGAAGCACAACGTTCTCGAGGTCCGCTCCGTGATGGACGAAGCTACCGACAGAGAGAACAGAGTTCGAGACCCGCGCTCCCGACACGATCACCCCGGCGCTCACCATCGAGTTGAAGACGACGGGCGTGCCGGACCTGAAGTCGGTCACGAACTTGGCTGGGGGAAGGTTACGGCTGTAACTGAAGATTGGCCATGAGGGGTTGTACAGATTGAAGATGGGCTCTGGTTGTACGAGGTCCATGTTCGCCTCGAAGTACGAGTCCAGAGTTCCGACATCTCGCCAGTAGTGCGCATTGCGCTCGGTGTCACCAGGAACCTTGTTGGTGGTGAAGTCGTAGACATCGGCTTCACCCTGCGCCACGAGAGCGGGAATCAGATCGCCCCCGATGTCGTGTTTGGAGTCCTCGTTCTTTGCGTCATCGGCGGCCATGTCCATGAGCATCTCCGTCGAGAAGATGTAGTTGCCCATCGACGCCAAGATCTGGTCGGGGGCGTCGGGAAGACCGGGTGGGTCGGCGGGTTTCTCCTCGAAGCGCAGGATGCGATCGGAGTCAGGTCCGATCGTGATGACCCCGAACTGGTCTGATTCCTCGCGAGGGACTCGGATGCCGGCAACCGTCGCGCCCCGACCACTCGCGATGTGAGCGTCGAGCATTTGGCGAGCGTCGATTCGATAGATGTGATCGGCCCCGAACACGATGATGTGATCCGGTCGCTCGTCGTCGATGAGATTGAAATTTTGATAGATCGCGTCGAGAGAGCCGGTGAACCAGCTTGGCCCTCGCCGCATCTGCGCAGGCACCGTGGTCACGTAGTTGTCGAGCTCCCGGCTGAGACTCCAGGTTCGAGAGATGTGCACATCGAGGCTGTGTGACTTGTACTGCGTGAGCACCACGATCTTGCGATACCCCGAGTTGACGAGATTCGACAGTGCGAAGTCGATCAGGCGATACCGACCTCCAAAGGGAACAGCAGGTTTTGCCCGCTGAGCAGTGAGGGGCATGAGGCGTTTTCCTTCGCCGCCTGCGAGCACCATGGACATGACATTGGGGCGACGACCTTCTCCGAGCACAACCCCGACCTTAGGTCACTTCTCGTGTCTGCTCATCTCGGTTTGGCTGAGTACAGCTCATTGCGATACTTCGACTGTCGCGATACCCGGTGAGCCAGCACGGACCGTGAAGCGCGCCGCGATCGCAACGTCGGAGTCCTCCGCGGTCACGTCGTTGAGACGGTGAAGCTCGGTTGTCCAGGTGGTCGAGGTGACTTCACACGTCATGAATCCATTGTCTGGGTCGAAATGTCTCACTTGCGGGTTGAACCCGACGACCAGCGGCGCGAGGCCTCGTAGTAGTTCTGGAAACGACGAGCTTATGGCAGGAGCCATGAATTCCGTTGCGATGATCGGACCCGACAGATCGAACGGATCTGCACGAACATCGGCCGCTGTCGATGAATGGAAGTCACCACTCAGAATCACCAGATTGTCAGAATTGCTCGTCAGGTTCGTCAGTAGCTCGAGACGTTCACCGTGGTATCCGTCCCAGGTATCGGTGTTGGTCGCCGGCGCAGCACCGGGGAACGCATCGAGTCCGTGCATGTACACCTGGTTGCCCAAGATGTTCCACGTTGGGTCAGACGAGACGACCTCGTTCTCGAGCCATTCTCGTTGCTCTGTACCGAGCATCGATTGGTTCGGATCGCGAGCGGTCTCAGCCAACGTCCGTACGCCCAAGTCGCCGACCACTGGCAGGATGACCGGGTCGCCATCGGTTGGTTGTGCGTCTCGGTACTGACGTCCATCGAGCATGTGTAGGTGCGCAAGAGAGCCCCAGCGGATCGTCCGGTGGATCTCGAAACGATCACCCGTAGGAGGGTCGAGCCGAACCGGCATGTTCTCCCACCATGCGAGGTGAGCGGCGCGTCGGCGCTCGAGAAACGCGGCGGGGTCCTGCCCATCCTCGGTGTTCAGCCCGGCATGGTTGTTGTCGATCTCGTGATCATCCCATGTCACGATCCATGGGCGGGCTGCGTGGTGCGCCTGCAGTGAACGGTCTGACTTGTACAGCCCATACCGCTCTCGGTAGCCAGCGAGGTCGGTCACCTCCGGGGTTGTATGCACTCGCAAGCCGGCCGAATCGACGACGCCCTGGTTTCCTGGGCCGTACTCATAGATGTAGTCGCCGAGCCAGATGAACAGGTCGAGGTCTGCAGCAGCGAGATGCCGATGTGCGGCGTAGCTGCCGCTTTCCCAGTTCTGACAGGACGAGAAGCCCAGCCTCAGGGGCGTCGTGCCATCGCTCGGAGTTGTTCGCGTGCGACCGACCGGGGAAGTGTGATCTCCGAGGCGGAAGCGGTACCAATACCATCCATCGGGATCGAGACCGTCCGCAAGTACGTGGACGCTGTGATCGAACGAGGACGGTGCCGCGTGCAGTGCTGACGAGACCAGGTCTTCGAATTCGGCGTCACGTGCAACATCGACTGCAATCTGCAGATCAGCTTCGGCGAACGGGCCAGGCGCGAGCGGATCGACTCGAAGGCGAGTCCATAGAACCACTGATGAGGTGTCGGGATCGCCCGACGCAACGCCGAGGGCAAACGGTGGGTCGCCCGAATATGTCGGGGACGGAACTGGCTCAACCCGAGGGATCGTGGTCGTCGTCGAGGATTGTGCAACGCCCGACGAGGTCGTGGAGGTTCCGACCGATGATCTGGTCGTGGAGGTTCCGACCGATGATGAACTCGCCGGCCCCGCTTCTTCGGAGGATGACGTGCAGCCAGCGATTGCGGCACCGAGTCCAGCCGCCAGAAGGGTCCTGCGTGAGATCGTCACGATGTAGTTGTATCAGCCGGAGAGCGTCATTTCTTTCCGGTCCGGGACGTCACGCAGCGCCTTTTTCCTGGTTCCAACCTTCTTCGCCAGGGAGAAGCAGAGGCTGTCCCCGAAACGTCACTGCGGGAGCCGAACCTGTACGGGCGGTTGGCTTGGCCACCCACGAGTTCGGGCTGTACGGGTCGTCGCCGTACGGGGCGTACGTCTCGCGCTTCATGCCGTTGGAGAACAACAACATGAGGTGGAAGATGATGTTGAGAAGTGGAATGAAGTGCATGATGATCCACCCACCACCCATGTGAAGGTCTTTCATTCGTCGAAGCACGTTGATCAAACCCACAACGAGGACACCAACGATGGCGAAGGCAAATGCAGCGAGCCTGTCTCTCGAGTACGAGAAGTCCTGCGTGACGGGATCGACGTCGAGTGACAGCAACACGTTGAATGCAAAAAAGTTGCCAATGTAGAGAACGATCATCACCGCGAAGTATTCGAGCCTGCCAGCGGGAGTGGTCGTTGTGAGAAATCGCATACTGGGGACTCCAGATCGGTCGTTACCTAGTTCAGTCGAGCGTTCACCCACCTGCATTGAGACATGCGCAGGCAAATGGGCCGAACGACCCAACGCCCTCCACGAGGTCCAGACGCTGCTCAGAAGGTGCTTCTGCGCGCAAGTTCCGACGCGATGTCATCGAACAATGTCGTCACGAACAAGAGGCCTACGATCGCCAGCAATGCTGCGCCAACAGTGATGATCGCGCGATTCTCGAGGCGCTGATCGAGCCGCGGTGCGACAAGTCCCAGTGCCGCAATGAGGATGAACGGTAGGAACAGACCGCTCGAGAACGCGGCCGTTCCCGCGATGTGTGCGAGCGGCTCGTCTCGGGAGCCGTTGATCACCTCACCCAGATGAGGCCCCACACAGGGGATCCATGTCCAGGCTGCAGCGACGCCCACGATCGCCGCCACGAGACCGTCGTACAAACCTGCGTCCGCGCGCCACGCGACCGCTGCAGAAACCATGATGGTCAACCCGATGATGACTTGAACAGCGCCTTGTGGCACCGAAAACCACCAACCGGCGAACCGAAGCCAGGCCACCATGGTTGCGGCAAGTGCGAACGAAGCTACGACGAGCAGCGTACGCCGCCGACCGAACACGGTGATCGCGATGCCTGGGATCACAAGCACCCAACTGCAGGGGAGTCGAAGGCTGTCGATGCCTTCGAGCACGAGGTCCATCACGTCATGTGGGAGGGTTTGTGATCAACCAGTCGATGGTCTGGTTGAGCTCGTCGTACTTGCCCTCGCCGATGTGGTCGTAGCGGACGTCGCCATGCTGATCGATGAGATAGGTCCGCGGCCAGAAGCGACGACCACCGTCCTGCCATGCTCGAAAGTTCTCCTTGTTCGTGTCAAGGGCGACTGGCCACGTGACCCCAAGGTCGGCGATTGCCTGTTCGATGTTGGAGATCTCGGCCTCGAAGCTGAACTCAGGAGCATGGACACCCACGATCTCGAAGTCGGCTCGGCTGTGGCGCGAATAGAGCTCTTGGTTGTGCGGAATACGCGCCTTGCAGTTTCGGCAACCGAACGTCCACATCTCGACCAAGATGACTTTGCCATCGAGGTCGGACAGGTCGGTGATCTCTGTGTTCAGCCATCCGTCGAGATTGACGAGGTCCTTGCGCGACCCGAAATTCTCTGGTGCTTCTTCGAGCATCGGAGCCACCGTCGTTGACGCTGCGCTCCCGTCGGGGGCGGTTGTGTTTCCAGTCGCGGAGTCGCCCGAGGCTGAGGTGGCGTCGCCTTGATTGTCGGTTCCGCCTCCGAGTGTGACGACACCGAGCAGTGCCACACCCGCGAGGAGAACGAGTCCGGCGATCAATCGTGTAGCCATTCTGGGAGCGTAAACGTCGTCGGCGAGGAGCGACATCGCTGCGCATCGAGGTTTCGCGCTTGTTCAGAACATCGACAAGGCCGCTAGCGTCGCCTTCGTGATTCTGAGCGACCGCACCATCCGCGAGCACCTCGATGCCGGAACGATTGCCATCGACCCTCTGGATGCGACTGCGGTTCAACCATCATCTGTCGATGTCCGCCTCGATCATCGGTTTCTCGTGTTTCGAAATCACACCCGAGGGCTCATCGACGTCAAGCAGGACCTGAGCGATCTCACCGAGTCCGTGGAGGCGTCTGCCAGCGATCCCTTCATCTTGCATCCAGGCGAATTCGTGTTGGGTTCGACGCTCGAACGGATTGCGCTACCCGATGACCTCGTGGCTCGGCTGGAAGGCAAATCGAGCCTCGGCAGGCTTGGTCTGCTCATTCACTCGACCGCCGGCTTCATCGACGCCGGCTGGGATGGCCAGATAACCCTCGAGCTCTCGAATGTCGCAAGCTTGCCGATCACGCTGTATCCGGGCATGAAGGTTGGCCAGGTGAGCTTCATGCAGATGACCACCCCAGCTGATAATCCTTACGGCTCGGGCATCATCGGATCGAAATACCAGGGCCAGATCGGACCGCGACCGAGTCAGTACTGGAAGAATTTCGAGTGACCGCGAGGCCATATGATCCCGCGCGCGTCTTCGTGCGAGGGTTTGGTCTCAACGAAGGCATCGAGTGGGGCTTCTGGCTCTCGCTGAGCGTGTTCTGGATCATCGAGCTCCGGCTCGGCCCCATCGAGCTCGTGGCCCTGGGGGTCGTGCTCGAGACGACGGTTCTACTCTCAGAAACGCCTACCGGTGTCGTCGCCGATCTGCACTCGAGGAAACGGTCCATCCTGATCGCCCAGGTTCTCATGGGTCTGTCCTTCGTGTGGTCCGTTGCGAGCACCAACTACTGGGTGATCTTGCCGGCTAAGGTGCTCGTCGGTTTTGGGTGGACATTTCGCAGCGGCGCTGACACAGCTTGGGTCACCGACGAGCTGAAGGGGATTGGCACCTTCGACGACGATGACATCGAACGTTTGCTCCTGCAGAAGCATCGGTTCGGCATCTTCGTTGCACTCTTCGTCCTCACAGCAACGATGGTGATCGGAACGCTCTCGTCGGTGCGTCTCGTGGCTGCGCTCCTCGGATTGGTGTACATCGCCATGTCGTTCTACTTCTGGCAGAACATGCGCGAGGACCACTTCACACCGGGGAGCGAGGACGACCGCGGGTTCTTCGACACCGTTCGGAACGGGCTGGCCGTGGTGCGAGACCGGCCACGGCTCCGCGTGCTGGTCGTCGTGATCCTGCTCGTCGATTTTGGTGCAGAAGCATTCGATCGGCTTGGATACAAACACTTCCTCGACAGCGCAGATGTCTCGGATGACTCGCTGGTCGTGCTTGGGATGCTCTTCCTCATCCTGGCATTTGCAGGTCTCGCAGTGAACGCTGCTTCGTCTCGTGGTCTCGAGGCCGGCCACGGTGTGGCACGACTTGCGGT
This sequence comes from uncultured Acidimicrobiales bacterium, assembly GCA_905479685.1. Lineage (GTDB taxonomy): Bacteria > Actinomycetota > Acidimicrobiia > Acidimicrobiales > SHLQ01 > SHLQ01. Next base: position 21,215 of record CAJQNJ010000038.1, on the reverse strand, counting down.
CGTACTCCTCGGAGTTGCCGCGCTCGGCGGATTGATCGCCTCGGTGACCAGCGTTGTTGTCGTCATCGCCTTCGGCTATCTCCTCCAGGACAGCGTGCGTGAGGCGCTGTGGCCGGTCCTCGAAGGCTGGGCCAATCGAGACGCACCGTCGGAGGTTCGTGCCACCGTGCATTCACTCATGGGGCAGACGACGTCGATCGGTGAGCTGATCGGAGGAGTCGCTCTTGGAGCCGTGGCCGAAGTGACGACGATTCCAGTCGCGCTGACGATCGCGGCGCTCTCGTTTCTCGCAGCGAGTGCTGTCGCCACCCGCGGAATCACGCCTCGGAAGTGGTGAATCAGCTGGGCTCGGCGATGTCGGTGCCCGGATCGGTGTCGTCGACACCCGAGTTCGAGGAGATTGCGACAGCAGACTCGACCATCGTTGGCGCCAGAGACCGCCGTTCGGCGATCTCGTCGCCGCGTTCGAGCGCTTCGAGCATGTGGATCGCAATATCTGCGACCTTGACCTCTTCCTCGTCGATGCCCTGACCCTTGACCCCGTCATCGATCATCACGTAACAGAAGGGGCAGGCCGTCGCGATTCGACTGGCTCCGGTCGCCACGAGCTGCTCAGAGCGTTCTACGTTGACGTCCTTGCCGGTCGTCTCCTCCATCCAGAAGCGGCCACCACCGGCTCCGCAGCACATGCTCTTCGTGCCGTTGCGCTCAGCTTCGAGCACCTCGACCCCACCAAGCGAGCCGATGACCTTCCGTGGCGCCATGTAGATGTCGTTGTGTCGACCGAGGTAACACGCGTCGTGATACACGATCCGTTCCTCGAGGGATGCGTTCGACATGTCGAGGTCGCCTTCGTCGATGAGTTGTTCGAGGAATTCGCTGTGATGGATCACCTCATAGTGACCACCGAGTTGTGGGTACTCGTTGCTCAACGTGTTGAAACAGTGTGGGCATTGGGTGATGATCTTCTTGACACCCATGCCGTTGAGCGTCTCGATGTTCTGCATCGCCAACATTTGGAAGATGTACTCGTTGCCGGTTCGCCGCGCAGAGTCACCCGTGCAGTTCTCCGCCGGACCGAGAATCGCATAGGACACGCCAGCTCGGTTCATGAGCTTGGATAGAGCCTGGCTGACCTTCTTGTTCTTGTCGTCGAACGACCCCGCGCAGCCGACCCAGTACAGGTATTCGGCTTCGAGTGGCTCGTCCCCTGCGAGGACGGTCACGGAGTCGTCGACGACCCAGTCGGCACGCTCCCCCTGGCTCATCGCCCATGGGTTCATCTGGTTTTCCATGCCGCGATAGGCGTTGCCCAGCTCGGTCGGAAAGTCTGATTCCATCAGTGAGAGATATCGGCGCATGTCGAGGATCTTGTCGAGGATCTCGATATTGACGGGGCAGATGTCATCGCAGGCTCGACACGAGGTGCAGGCCCAGAGTTCCTCTGAGGTCACCCGATCGAACATCCAATTCGACGGCACGGTGATCTCGGCGTCGACACCGATCGGCGGTGAGACCTGTGGGTCACCGGTTCGGGCCATCACTTCACCGGTCTTGAGCACGATCTCCCGTGGGTCGAGAGGTTTGCCCGTGAAATGTGCGGGACAGACGCTCGTGCAGCGGCCACACATCGTGCATGAATCGGTGTCGAGCAGTTGTTTCCAGGTGAAATCCTCGATGGTCGAGACACCGAACGACTCCAGTTCGGTCTCCATGAGATTCGGCATCGCCTTCATGGCACCCTTCGGCCGATCCTTGTCGGAGAGATACATGTTCAACGGTGACGTGAAGATGTGGCGCAACATGGTGATCGGCAGGAGGATGAGGAATCCGACAAACGTCAGGACGTGACCAATCCACCAGGCCTGGTGCCAGCCGGCCAGCGAGTCGTTGTTCTCGACGAGGGTGGCCAGTGGGTAACCAATGAATGACCACTGCTCGTACTCGGGCATGTCGTTCAGCGCGATCCGGAACATCTCAGCGCCGAAGCCGGTCACCGCCATGGCCAGCAAGGTTCCGAGGATGACGGCATGTTCAGGTTTGCTCTTGATGCGGATTCGGTACGGGCGCATGGCGCGAGGTCCGTATCGGCGAAGGATCGCCCAGACGATCGAGGTCGTGAAGATCAGTCCTGCGAGATCGCCGACCATGGCGTATCCCTTGTAGGTGCCTCCGTAGAGAAACTTCAGATCTGTGGGCATCTGGTGGTCGATCTCGAGCACCGTCGTGACGCCCAAGAGGACGACGAAGCTGAAATACATCATCGAGTGCATGACGCCAGCGGCGGGCTCGCGAAGAAGTGTCCGCATGTACACACCCGAGCGGAAGTCCTTCAATCTGCTCGATGCATTCTTGGTCGTGGTCGCGCGGTTGTCGGGGCCACCACGTTGCCAGTTCTTGATTCGCAATGAAAAGACCCACGCGCCGTAGACGATGATCACCGGCATGACCGTGTAGAAGGCAAGCCGCAGAACATCTGGAACGTTGCCGAAGACGGTGCGGTGCACATCGCTCTCGGTCTCGAATTCGAACAACTCGGCAGCCAGGCCCGAGAGGGCGGTGACGAGGCCGACGGCAATGCCGATTCCGAGGACGAGACGCTGCGGAGTGACGCGCGAGGTTTTCATGGCACTGAATGTAGTTCCTGGGTGCTGGGAGCCGTGCACTCAGCCGAGGAACTGGTCGATGCTCCACAGCGCATCGTCCCAGGCTTCGTCAGGAGTCTGTGTCCCTTCCTCGACCCGGTTGAGCGCGCTGACGAAGAGTTCGATCACGATGCGACGTAGTGGTCCGGCCAACTCGGTCGGTCGACGTGTTGCAGTGGAGGCAAATATCTCCCCGATCGGAGCGTCGCCGAAGAACGGATCGGAGTATTCGGTGATCGTTGGATCGCCATAGATGACCGAGGCTGCCGGGAACGGCCCGGAGCCATCGGCGAACGCATGCTTTTGGATGATCGGGTTGGCGAGGTACGAAACGAGGTCGAATGCGAGGTCGGCGTGGGTGCTGTCCTTCGAGATCCCGAGATGGATTCCACCAGCGCTTGGACCGGATGTGCCTGGGAGTTCGACAACCGTCCACCGTCCTGTTGTGTCGGGTGCTGCTGCGGCGATCGCTCGCAGTTCTGAATACCGGGCAAGTACCGCTGCGAATCCGTCCGCGCGCAGCTCGTCGCGCCACTGGGACCCGCCAGCGGGTAGGTCGCGTGTGATACGGGCGATCTCGGTCCCCTCTGCACCGGTCTCGGTTGCACAGGGGGTGCCGTGCAACGGCGGCGAGCCGATGGCCAGCATGGTCAAGTCCCATGCTCGCTCGAGCTCTGGAGCCTTGTCGGGGAGCATTGCACCTGAATCGTCGATGAAGGACAAGCGGTTCTGTGAGAGCACTGTGGTGAAGACCTCGTCACCGTCGGGCAGGAACGCCAAACCGGTGGCGTCCGAAAAGGCGTCGCCGGTAGCGATCAGCTCGCACCATGTGGACGCAGCCTCGAGTCGGTCGATCAGTGCTGGGTCAACCATGTCGCTTCGAACGGCGAGCGCCACGCTGTCGACGTCGATCGGGAGGCCAATGAGTCGCCCGTCATCGCCGATACCTTCGCGCCAGCGTGAGGAGAGGTAGTCGGATTCTGCGACGTCCCCGTCGATGGTTTCCAAATCCAGGAAGAGCTCTGAACGTTCTCGAACGTCGGGTCCATACGCGGCCTCGAACCCGATGACGTCGAACACGCCGCCGGCTCCGGCATCGTCAAGCACCGATCTGTGGTGGTCATCGATACTCCGGACAACGATCTCAACTCGAGCGGTGGGATGTTCACGTTCCCAATCGTCGATCGCCTGCTCGAGACCACGAATGCGTGGTGTTGCGATCCGGATGACCGACTCCTCGGCAACCGTGGCGTCCTCGTTCGCGTACGCCAGTGAGTCCGGAGTGAGGCTGCCGCAGCCCGCAGTGATCATCATCACGACAACGGCCGACGCGAAGAATCGGACAACACGACCAAACTGCCCGCTCATCGCAACTCGTTCGGCGTGTTGATCTGGTTGACGGGACGATTGACGGTGATCTCGATGAAGCTGTCGAGCGGCGCTGGTCGGCCAGTGAGCCAACCTTGGACCAGATCACATCGGACACGCCGGAGCGCGTTGAGCTCGTCATTCGTCTCGACGCCTTCGCCGACCACGGTCATGCCGAGGTCGTGTGCCATCTCGATCGCCTTGCGCACGATCCCTGCTGCGCCGGCGTCGTCGACGATCGGCGTGATCAAGCTGCGATCGAGCTTGAGAATCTGGGCTGGCAGCGAGTGGAGGTACGAAAGATTCGATTGGCCGGAGCCGAAGTCGTCGATCGCAATCTTGACCCCGATCCGGCGCAACCGATGCAGCACTTCGATATCTGCTTGTGATGCCGCGATTCCCTCGGTGATCTCGAACACGACTCGGCTGCGGTCCACGTTGGACTGGGTGAGGACCGAATCGACGCGGTCGAGCAGATGGGGATCGCCGAGTTCCACGGGAGACAGGTTCACGGCAACGTAGGGAGACTGCCCTGGCAGGAATGGAAGTGCCGCGCAGGCCTCTCGCAATGCGAACTCGCCGATCGCCATGATCAGGTTGGTCTCCTCGGCCAGGGGGATGAATTCGCCCGGGGAGACCGACGTTCCATCGAGTTCTCCTCGGATCAAGCACTCGTATCCCTCGATCTCTGTGGTCACGGCGTTGACGACAGGTTGGAAGTGAATCGAGAGATCGCGGTTTCCGATGGCTTGTTCCAGCCAGCCGATGAGTTGTGTGCGCCGGCGGACTTCGTCGCGGTAGCGCGACTCGAAATGTACGATTTCGGTATCGCGCCCATCGGCTTGGCGGATCGTGGCGGAGAGATTTGCAAGCGTTTGGGTCAGGTCGCGATCTGCAGTCTCGATCTGGTCGACGCCGACCGTGAGGTTGACGCTGATGTGTGAGCCGTTGATCTGGAGCGGCTTGGCGAATGCCTCCACGAGTGAGTGGATCAACTGTGCCGAGTGTTCCTCTGGAAGCAACGCGACGAAATCTGGCTGGCCAACTCGAGCGATCGAGCCCTTGGCTCCAGCGGCCGCCAACTCCGTCTTGACGATCAGTTCGATCTGCTTGGCGACTTCTCGTAGAACGAGATCCCGCGCATCGCGACCGAACGACCCGTCGAGTTCGTCGAGGCGCTGCGGGTGCAGGCCGAGCGCAATCCAGAGAGTCGAAGGGTCGGTCTGCTCGGAGAACCACCGCTGCAGGTGGCTCGAGTTCGGAAGACCGGTGAGCAGATCGTGCTCGCGGCTGTGGGTGGCGCTCGTCTCGGCCTGCTGCCGGCGGTGCGCTTGGGCAAGAATGCGTCCTGCGGTCTCGATGAGTGAGACGAGCGGTTCAGGTTGGGCTGGTCCGATGTCGCCGAAGACGAGCACGAGAACGGCGGGCGGACCGACGGGAAAGGTGACAAGACTCGCCACACCCCGACCATCACGGAGCTGGACGAGTTGTGCTTGGTCCGCAAGCGTCGGTATTTCAAGTGCAGAGATGCTTGGTTCGAGGGTGATGCCGAGATCGATGTGCGGAGGTCCGCTCGGGTGCTCGTGCAGATGGGCGTGAGATCCAGCGAGTGCCCGCGGAAGGTGATGGAGAACCGCTGAGGTGAGTGCAGACGCAGACTCTGCGAGCACCGCTGCATTGGAGATCTCCGTCATGACATCACGACGGTCGAGTTCTTCACGGACGCTGTCGCGGTGTGCCTCGCTCGTCGACAACGTGGCGTTCACCGTGTCGGCAAGGCGAAGCCAGTCGCCCTCGAGTTCGCTGGTGTCGATTCGTTTGTCGTAGACACCATCGGCAATCGATGACCTCACCCGATCAATGTCCGTCCAGATGTGTTCCATCGTGGAGGAGAGTGACGAGAACGCTCCCGATACCTCGGCGATCTCGTCCGCCGCCGGATCAGTGATCGGTGTGAGTTCACCTTTCGACAGTTGACGAGCATTCGAGCGAAGTGTGGAGAGTGGTCCCACGATGCTTCGTCGCAGCGCTGTCGCCCCCATGATTGCGAGAATCAAGACGCCACCGACGATAGAAGTGAGTAGCAGAAGTCGACCGAGTTCCTTGTCGGCAGCTCGAGCGATCGAGGTGCGAAACGTCGTGGTCTCGTCGCTGACCAGGTCGGCAAGCGTCAGCCGTCGCACGTCTGCGGCGAGTTTCCACGTTTCCTCATCAAGGCCATTCGATGGAGCGTCCACGAACTGGGCTCGAAGCAAGGTGAGCGTGCGCCATGCGCTCGAGACCGAAAGCTCCTCGAGCGACTGTGTGCCCTCGGGAGTTGCATTGTTCGTGAATCGTCCGAGCGCGCCGGAGGCGGACGTGTTGAGGCGGGTCAAGACAATCGGGTCGCCGTCGCCGAGTCGGGCTTCCAGATCCTCGAGCAGGTAGGACTCCTCGGCTTCGAGAAGCGCAAGAAGTGCACTTTTACGCTGTTCAGCTCGTCCCAATGGTGTGCTCGCGAGTTCGGCTTCGATCGACGCGCTGAATGCATCGACGAGTTTGGTGTAGATCTGAGCAGCCTGGCGGGACTGGCGCGTCCCCGACAGCTCGCGGGCGGTAGAGAGATCCTGTCCGATATCGGAAGAGGCGTCGAGGTCTCGAAGAGCAGAGCGCACATCGGCATTGAAGCCGAGCCCCGGGTCCTCGTCAGAGGTCGCTGGTGTCGTGGGGTCACCATCCACGAGCTGGTGACGTTCGGCCTGGACGGTCGCACGTGCTTCGACGTTCTCGGTGACGTTCTCGGTGACGGCTCGAAACCTGCGCAGTTCGAGCAGGGACTGGGCATCGGACCAGACCAACAGCGCGATGAGGCTGATCAGGGCCACGGTTGGGACAGCGATGAAAAGGAGGAGCCTCGGGCCGATCGAGAGTCTGCGCAGAAGCGGACGTCGGCGCGCCTTGCGTGCCGATTGGTTCATCGATGATCCATCCCCGATCCGAAGTCGAAAAGCCACGTATTTCAATCGGCAGCTTCTGGTCGTTGTTGACCACGATTTCAGTCCGCGTGGGCGCTTGGCTACTCAACGTGGTGAAATCGCCAACGTATGGGCGATGATGTGAACACCGTGTGGGCCGTGGTCTCCGGATCATTGCTCGTAGTGATGCACGGTGGCATTGTCATGATCGTCGAGGGAATGACTCGCCGACGTACGGTCAGTACTGGGGCAGCGCGTCACCTCGGAGGTGTGATCGGCGCGGTCCTCGGCGTTGTCGTGTGCGGATATGCGCTCGGGGTTTCCTCAGGAAACCAATGGTATGGAAGCGATGGATTCTTTCTCCTCGACGTCGAGCTCGCACAGCGGGTGACCGCCGATTCAGCGACCACGGGATCGTTGATCTTCCAACAGATTGCGATCTCCAGCCTCTTCGGTGCGCTGGTCATGGCAGCACTTGCCGAACGGGCAACGTTTGTCGCCCACGTGCTCGTCGGCCTCGTGGCCGGTGGATTCGCTGTCCCCCTCACCAGGCGGTCCCTTGAAACAGATGGGATCCTTGGTTCCATCACGATCGGCGATTCTGGCTTCGTTGATTCCGCAGCGGCGACGTTGTTCACCATGTCGGGCTGGTTTGCACTGGTTGGAGCGATGGTGATCGGGCCTCGGTTGGGTCGGATTGGTCCGAGCGGCGATTTCCGAGCCATACCAGGCAAGTCGGCAGCGATGGTGAGCGCTGGCACGGTTGTCTTCTTGGCAGGCTCGATCGGTCTGTCGGCACTCAACACGGCAGCGTGGAGTGACGACGTTGCGACCGCATCCCTCGCCGTGGTCATTGCCGGGTCGGCTGGAGCAGGCTCGGCAGCATTGCTTGGTCTGCGCAGTGTGGGTTTCGTTGATACTTCAGTCGTGTCCCGTGGGTTCTTGGTTGGCGTGGTGTCGGTGTCGGGTTCGTTGCTCGATGTCGATCCAGCACCAGCGCTCGCAATCGGCGCCATCGGAGGGGTCATCGCGTTCGTCGGTGTCGCGCAGGTTGAGCGCTGGCAGATCGATGACCCAGTCGGCGTGGTCGGTGTGTTCGGAGCAGGTGGGGTGTGGGCGTCATTGATCGCCAACGGACTCGACTCGAATCAATTCTTTGCGCAGATCCTCGGTCAGCTGATCGTTGCGGCGTGGTCGATCGTGGTTGCGGGAGTCGTGTTTGGAGGTCTGCGGGTTCTGCGGGTCCTGAGAGTGCGCCCGGAACTCGAGATTGTTGGTCTCGACACATGAACCTTCATGCGGATTGTGCTCAAACCGATGGAGCTAGGGTTCGAAGGCAAGACCGAGGAAGGACTCCGAGATGATCAAGCGACTCTGGGCACTCGTGACCGTGACGATGGTGATCGCAACGGCATGCGGTAGCGACGGTACCGACACGACCACCACGGCCGACACGGCCACCACGGCCGAAACGGCCGAAACGACCACCACTTCGTCAGAGCTCAGCGAGCAGTCCTCGACGACTGGCGCCCCGAGCACCACAGAGGTCGATGAGGATTTTTCGGGTGACGACAGCAACGAGTTCTGTGAGAAGGCTCGTGAGTTCGACGAGAACGAACCGTTCGAGAACGTGAGCCTGACGATTGGTCCAGAATTCTTCGAGGAGGCAGAAGAGCTCTATGGCGAAGTGATTTCGATCGCGCCAGCTGAGATTCGCGATGACTTCGAGAGTTCGCTCGATGGCATCCGTCAGATGGGAACCATTCTCGAGAAGTACGACTACAACTTCTTCGACGAGGCCCTGGGAGCGGAGATGGACGCACTCGATACGGTGGCACTCGATGCCTCCGGCGATCGGATCGACACTTACTTGAAAGAGGTGTGCGGAATCGACAATGTGCTCGAGGACGACACGCCAGATGTCCTCGACGGTCTCCTTCCTGAGGGAATCGATCCAGCCGACTTGGGCATCGATCCAGCTGACCTCGAGGGCCTCGAGATCAATCCTGACGCAGCGCAGGCGATCTTCGACCAGTTCGGCCTCGACGAGGAGCTCGTGGCCTGCCTCGAACAGGAGCTCGGCTCCGGCTTGGACCTCGACTCAGCTGCCACCGATCCATCGTTCATGACCCAAGAGGTCTGTGGAACGACGATCCTCGAGATCATCTCGGGTATCGGTCAAGGCTGATCGCCCGTACTTGCTGGCCTCGCGGTCAGGGAGAAACTTCTGTCGGGTAGAGAGGATTTGAACCTCCGACCTCCTCGTCCCGAACGAGGCGCGCTACCAAGCTGCGCTACTACCCGAATTGCATGGGCGAGTATACGGCCACGATGGCATCGAGCCCAGCCGTACCTCATTGGTGCTGACCACCTTTGCGTTGTTGGTCCGGTACCGACTGATCCGACCCCTCGATCGGTTCGACGCGTTGCTGCTGGTCACGTTCAGCTCGAGCTGGTCGTTGCAGGCGGCAACTACTGCCGCGCAATCGCAACCTTGTAGCGCTCTTCTGGCGTGATCAGGTGGTCGAGATCCTCGGCGTTCTCATCGATGTCGATCTGTACCCAGTTCACGGTCCCGTTGAACGCGTTGTCTTTGGGCCCATAGTCGGGCGAGACCGGCGAGGCGGCATCACTCCCCACGTCGCAGGTATCGGTGCCGAACAGCATCGGCACCGTCATGTCGACGCGGCCCTCACCGTCTTTCTGGCCGTCGATGAAGAGCGAAACAGTGCCACCCTTGGCCAGGCCGCCACCGTCGTAACTGAACTCGAGCCGAACCTGATGCGTGCCGGCCGGTATCTCCCCATCGCTCTGAGCGAAGTACTTGTCGATGCCGAAGAAGTTGTAGCAATGCTTGAGCTTGCCTTCGTGTGCGTAGAGGCTCCAGCCCCCGATGCCGGCACCGAGGGAGACAATGACGCCGGACGCGCCCGATTCGGGCACCTCGATTTCAGCGGTCAGCGAATACGACTTGTTGTGAACATTCAAGATGACGTGTTCCTGAAGTCGATGCATGCCGCCGAACAGCATCTGCGTCTTTCCCTTGATCAACTGCGGCCGACCGGCCAGATCTGAGTTGAAACGCTCGAACGAACGGTCATCGAGCGGCACGACGTTGTACTTGGTCGCCTCGATCAGAAACAGTCGCTGCAGTTCAGCGAGTTTCTCGGGATGCTTCTCTGCCAGGTCATTCGACTGGGTCCAGTCGGTGTTGGTGTCGTACAGCTCCCAGACGTCCTCATCGAACGACTGTTCAAGCGGGCCGACCCACGGGACGGTGTGCCGGGTCACAGCAGTCCAACCCTCGTGGTAGATACCGCGGTTGCAGAACATCTCGAAGTATTGCGTCGTGTGACGTTCGGCTGCATCAGAATCGTCGAACGCGTACATCATGCTGGAGCCTTCAAGAGGTGCCTGCTGCACGCTGTTGACGATCGTCGGTGCCGGAATTCCCGCGGCTTCGAGAATGGTCGGCGCGACATCGATGACGTGGGAGAACTGTGAACGAATCTCACCTTTTGCGTCGATCCCGTTGGGCCAGTGCACGATCGTTCCGTTGCGAGTGCCACCCCAGTGCGACGCAACCTGCTTCGTCCATTGATACGGCGTGTCCATCGCGTGGGCCCAGCCGACGGCGTAGTGGTTGGAGGCTTCCGGGCCACCGAAGTCATCGATCTTGCTCATCAGGAACTCTGGTGTCTCGATCGTGCCCATCCCGTTGAGAACCGCGATTTCATTGAAGCAACCGTTCAGGGTTCCTTCTGCAGAGGCCCCGTTGTCGCCAATGATGTAATAGATCAACGTGTCATCGAGAATCTCGAGATCTTGCAGCGCGTCGACCAGCCGACCAATGTGATGGTCGGTGTGCTCGAGGAAGCCCGCGTAGGTCTCCATCTCACGAGCGAGGATCGGTTTGAGCTCTTCGGGCATGTCGTCGTAGGCAGGAATTTCGTCGGGCCGGTCGGTGAGAACAGCGTCTTGTGGGATGACGCCGAGGGCCTTCTGGCGCTCGAAGGTCTCTTCTCGTAGTTGATCCCACCCGCTGTCGAACCTGCCCTTGTACTTCTCGATCCATTCGTCCGGCACGTGGTGGGGAGCATGCGTTGCCCCAGGCGCGTAATACATGAAGAAGGGCTTGTCGGCCATGAGCGCCTTCTGCTGGCGCACCCAACCGATTGCCTTGTTGGTCATGTCTTCGGTGAAGTGGTAGCCCTCGTCAGGCGTCTTGTTGGGCTCGATCGGAATCGTGCCCTCGTAGAGCGATGGGAAGTACTGGTCCGCCTCACCACCGATGAAGCCATAGAAGTACTCGAATCCGCCGCCACCTGTGGGCCATGAGTCGAACGGTCCGATCGGACTGGTCTGCCAGACGGGCACTTCATGACATTTCCCGAACTGGGCCGTTGAGTACCCGTTGAGCTTGAGCGTCATCGGCAAGGGTGCTTTGTCTTTGGGAAGCACCGACGTGTACCCGGGAGCCGAGGTCGCCATTTCGGTGATGCCGCCCATGTTCACCGAATGATGGTTACGGCCCGTCAGCAACGCCTGACGTGTCGGCGAGCACAGCGCCGTGGTGTGGAACCGGTTGAGTTTCAAGCCCCCACTCGCGAGCCGTTCCGCTGTCGGGGTACTCACTGGCCCACCGAACGCGCTGGTCGCACCAAACCCGCAATCGTCGATCAGGATGACGATCACATTGGGCGCGCCCTCGGGCGGCCGGACATCCCGGATCGGCGGGAACTTGGTATCTGGATCCTTCGCGTCATACGTGGTGAGACCCACGTGCTTCACTTCAGGAATGGGCAGAATTGATCGTTGAACCTCTGCAGTCATGGCCCTCATCCTTCCCGCGCTTGTTGTCTACGGCAAGTGATGCTCCGATTTCACGGCGATGGTCGTGGCCGCTGAGTGCGATGTGGCTGATCGGCTTTGCCTTTTCCGGTGTCTCAGGCCGGAAGTAATTGTTGCGCAGCTCGGCGCAGCGCAAGAGAGTTCAGCGGTTTGGTCACCCATGCATCCGCATCAGAGGTCGTCGCAAGGAACTCGTCAGCCTCTCGGTCGAGAAGAAGAAGTACCGGAACATCGGGCAGACGTCCCGCCCTGGCCTCCTGTTTGATGAGCAGCGATGTCGCGACGCCACCCATGTTGCCGATCTGTAGGTCGAGAATGACGAGTTCTGGCTCGACCGCTGCGATCGCTGCCGCAACTGCTGAGCCTTCACGAACGCGATGGACGTTGTGGGTGCCACCCAAGGAGGCAGCGACGTCGGCGAACAGCCAATCGGCATCGGTGGCAAGGAGTACATCTGTCATCGTGGCAGATCGTATCAACCCAAGTTCCAAGTGCTGTGTTCGCTCAGTGGCGATAGTCTGTTGCATTCGCGGTCGGAACGAGTGCAGATCGACCGATCTGTTCTAGCGGTGCAAGCGAGGTGCCACGTGCTGGAGATCAACGTCGAGTCATCAGATGAGGGAGAGGGCTATCACCTCTGCCGGCTCACCGGCGAGGTCGACGCGTACACGGTTGGCGAATTTCGCGAGGCGCTCGCTGGAATCGAGGGAGTTCGTTGGCTCATCATCGACCTCTCAGAAGTCCCCTTCATGGACTCGGCTGGGCTCGGTGCGTTGATCGGTGGCATCCGTCGCGTCCGTGAAGGCGAAGGCGACGTAGCCGTCGTCAGCACCACGGCCAGCCTGAATCGTCTCCTCCACACAACGGGGTTCGATCGAATCGTGCCTGTGACCGAGTCGCTCGGAGATGCGCTCACGGCACTCGGCGAAGCGTGACCTGATCGACTGACGAATCCTGGTCTACGACGCTGGCCCCAGAGCGTGTGACAACGTGCGAATTCCGTCGAGTGTGGTCACTGGTTCCGGAAGATCATCGACGAGTACCATCGGCATCGATGTCTCTCGTGCGTATGCAGCGACATTCGATCGCTCAGCCGATCGTTTCGCCCGAAGGTGTTCGATGATCTGAACAGCCGCCTTGGCTCGTCCAGCCCCAGCGACTTCTGGGGTGCAGCGGTTCGCAAGTGTGAGGCTCGGACGCACGCCGGCTTCGCGCAGCTGACCGATGAATTCGCGAGCGTTTCCGAGCGATGAGCCCGTCGGTGACGCCACCACAATGAAGCTCGTATGCGAGCTCCGCAACATGTCGTGCATGGCGTCGCCTCGTTCGCGGAAGCCCTCTTCAACTCCTTCGAAGCTCCTGAAGAATTCCACGGCTTCGCGTACGACGGTTCCGCCCACCGTCGAAACCAGTTGGCCGACGAGTCCACCCAGAGCGCGGTTGATGACCGAACGGCGTTTGCCGTGCACCAGCAGCCTGTAGATGCGATTGTCGAGCAGTCTCGCGAGCAGGGTTGGTGCATCAAGAAAGGCAAGTGCGTCCGACGATGGTGGCGTGTCGACCACGACGAGGTCGATCTCAGGGTCGTTGTGGAGTTCCCACAATCGTTCGACGGCCATGTATTCGGTCATGCCCGAGAGCGAGTCCGTGAGTTGCGTCGCGAGGGGTGAGGCCAGAATCCGGTCAGCGTGTTCGCGCGAGTCCGCGTAGGTTCGGACTACTCGCTCGAATGTCCGGCCAGGATCGAGCATTGTCGCCTGGAGTCGTCCGGTCCCCTCGATGTCGACATCGTGAAGGTCGTCGTCAAGCATGTCCAGGCCGAGAGCATCGGCGAGTCGTTTGGCAGGGTCGATGGTTACCAGCGCTACCGATCGCCCCTGTTCGGCCGCGCGAAGTGCGATTGCGGCACCAAGGGTTGTCTTGCCCACACCACCGGTACCCACCGTGACCACGACATCTCGCTCGAGCGCCGCCTCCAGCGCGGTGTGGTCGGTGGTCGGCATGTCGGCTACAAGTCCCGGTTCGACCGGCGGAACCAGCGCTGCGTCGCCGAGGACTTCATGGACATGTCCAGGCGTCACAACTCCATGTGGGTTTTCAGCGGTGATGATTCGTGGCACCGGCAATTCGGCCTCGAGTCGTTCGATCTGCGCGACGTTCGATCGGTGACGGTTCCGCAACGTCGGGCCGAACGGATGGTGTTCGAAACCCGATGGTGGCTCGAACAGAGGAAAGACTCGGTTGACGACCACACCGGCGAGTCGGATACCGGGGTCGTCCTCGATGTCGAATGCTGTCTCGATCGTTTCGTTGACCGGGGTCTCTTCGGCGATCGTCACAAGCAGGACCGCCGTTGACTCGGTGTCGGTCAGCAAGGTGTGTGCCCGCGTCGCCTGATCGTAGATGGGCCCCTCGGTTGCCGCCTCGGCAACTTGCCGGGGAGCTCGAAGAAGTTCGCGGGCGCGCCCCGACGCTGGGCCATCCACGATGATTCGGTCCCACCGTTTCGACTCGACGATCGAGCGGAGGTGACCAAGGAGAAGAACGTCCTTGATTCCCGGAACCGAGGAGGCAATGACGGAGAGAGCACCGGAGTTCTCCAGCCGATCGGCGATGAGGCCCATACTCCGACCGGACAGCCATCCAGCGAGGAGCCGATCAGGGGACAAGGTTTCCCAGCCGAGATGGTCACCGACCATCACGACCCCATTGGAATCGGGAGTCGGAAGCCCGTCGAGATCATCGGTGAGCATCGGCAAGAGTTGCCGTTGACCTCCCAGCTCGACCACGAGTGTCGAACGACCATGTGCCGCAGACTCGGTTCCGAGCGCCGCAGTCAGTACCGTCTTACCGACGCCACCCTTCCCCGCAATGATGAGGAGCGGAAATGGGTATTGAAACTCGCTTTCCACGGTACCTTCCGACCAAGACCCTGCGTGCGCTCGGTGCGCTCGTACTGGTGTTGAGTGCCTTCATTGTGTCGGCTGTTCCGGCGAATGCACAGGACTCCGCTCCTGCAATAGCACAGGACTCTGACGGACCGAGTCTCCAAGGAGTTGGCCCGAACGGTTTCGTCGACGTGATCGAGGTCAACGGTCTCCTCGACCCGGTTCTCGTGAACTTCATCGACCGGAGTCTCGATGGGTCCCTCGATCTCGGTGCCCGTGCCGTGGTGCTCCAGATGGAGAGTGAGGGTGCAGCGATCGATGACGAATCCCTCACTGCGCTGGCCACGAGAATCGCCAACTTCGAGATTCCTGTGTCCGTCTGGATCGGACCTGCTGGCAAGGGCCGAGCGCTCGGTGGAGCGGGTCAGCTAGCGATCGCGTCGAGTCGGATCGGCATGTCGCCGGGGTCGCAGATCGGTGACTTCGGGGAATCAGTGCTCGAGGGGGCCGCTGCGTCGGGTCCCTTGGTCGAACCGCTCAGGGGTGGGTTCTCGGGTGAAATAGTCGGGTATGACGAGCTTTTGCAGCTCGCGTCGAATGATGGGGATCTGCCGATCCAAGACGCTCCAACGTTGCTCATCCACCTGCTCGAGCTTCCCGAATTCGAGTTCACCGTCTACCAGCCCGGCGAGACAATCCCCAACGGGCCCCTTGTCGAGGACGAACCGATTCGAGTGCCAGCGACGGACACCCGATTCGTGACCCTCCCGCTCATCGACCAGCAGTTCCACACGTTCTCCTCGCCTGCGGTCGCGTATTTGCTCTTCGTGATCGGTCTCGGTCTTTTGGTGTTCGAACTGTTCACAGCAGGGGTGGGTGTCGCCGGTGTGATCGGCGCGGGAAGTCTGCTCGCTGGATCGTATGGACTTGCCGTTCTTGATGCCCGTTGGTGGGCCGTGGCACTCTTGGTCATCGCATTCATTGGATTTGCCATCGATGTGCAGTCTGGTATCCAGGCGTTCTGGAGCACGGTGGGGTCGGTCTTCTTGGTGATTGGATCCATCTTCCTGCTCGGGGAGTACAGCATTGGATGGCTGCCACTCTCGGTCGGGATCGTCGGCGTTCTGCTGGCGATGCTCGGTGGAATGCCCGCCATGGTGCGCACGCGCTTCTCGACTCCCACGATCGGTCGCGAATGGATGATCGGCGAAGTTGGCGACGTCGTCGAGGCGGTTGATCCTGATGGCGTCGTCGTCTTCCGAGAGGCGCTCTGGCGAGCTCGAACGAACCGGGCCACACCGATTGCCGTGGGCGAACGGGCTCGCGTCATCGAGGTGGACGGCTTGCTACTCGAGGTGACTCCTGAGGAGGGTGGCGCCGTCGATTATCGCGAACGAAGAGGTCGAACTTCTGGTGTTGCCGAGGCCGCCACAGACAGCTGAGACGTTGGCTGCTCGATGAATCGCGATTGAACGATTTTCGCCCCCCTTGTGTTCTGCGTCACAGCGCGCCTAGGTTCGGCTCGAGGAGGCGACACGTTGGCGGCACAACAAAACGCAGTACAGACGAATGAGTTGCTCTGGCAGGAACGCGCAGCATGTCGAGGACCACTCGGCGCAGTCTTTTTCCCGCCACCCACGACCGAACGCAAGCGGGAGAAGTTGGCGCGCGAAGCACGCGCAAAAGAGATCTGTCTCTCCTGTCCAGTGCTTCAGCAATGTCGGTCGTATGCGATCGCGATTCGCGAGCCCCACGGTGTGTGGGGCGGCTTGAGCGAGCAAGAGCGACGAGCGCTCCTCGCCTAACGAGAGGGTAGTCGAGGACCGGCAATTCGTAGATTGTCGCGCCTGCGCGTCATGCCGCCCGCGTCGAGTCGTGCAATGAGTGGCATGGCATGTTTGCGGGTGTTTCCCATTCGCTGCCGCACCTCGGACACGGTTACTCCTTCTGGCTTCTCGGCCAACATCTCGGCCAGGAGTAGTGCTGCGTCATCGATGACGGCCGGCGCAAAATACACCCCATCTTCCACGATGACTTCGCCTCGTCGTACGAGTTCGCGTAGCTCCTCGCGATCGACACCGTCGGGGTCGGGCGGTGCAAAACCCGCAGAGCGCAGCGCAGCGACGTACGGATGCTCGAGGAGCGGATCTGCTGCAGACGCTCGGGTAGCTCGTCCGCCAGCAACCACGATGTCTGTCAGCAGGGCGAGCGTGGCTCGTTCTTGGTCACGCAGCGTTGCGGTGTCGAGCCCAAGAGCGCCTGCGTCGTCCACCCTGGAACGAACCGACTCGATGGCCAGATGGAGTTCGCTCGGATCGACTACCCAGACCCCGACGTCTGGATCGCGATGTTCTCCCGTGAGCAAAAGCAGTTCGTCCGCAGTGACCCAACCCCGTTCCGCGATGACGCGATCGACAGACCGATCAGGGCTTGCATCGGCTGCCTTGCTCCGTGGATCGACGTCGAGAACCTCTCCACCACCGATCGTTTCCGAACGTCCCGACTCGCGCAAGACGAACCGGTCCCCGGGAAGAAGGGGAAGGGCCGCAGGTAAGTAGACACGGATGTTGCCTGTGTTGCCCGGCGCAATTGCCGGTCCCAGAATACGAATGCGAACTGCGTGCTCGCCCGCCCCCATGTACAGGAGGTGTGCGCCCCGACGTGACACGTCGTGGTCCAATGAGTCGAGGACGGTCAACGCCCCGTCGAACACGGTCGTCTCGTGCCACTCGCCCGACCGGACGAGGACGTCTCCACGGCGAACCTCGTCGTGTCCGATGCCGCTGAGGTTGACTGCTGTTCGGTTTCCCGGACCCACTTTGGTCCGCTGCGCGTGGAGGCTCTGAAGTGCTCGGACCCGGACGGATCTGCCATGGGGAAGAAGGTCGAGCTCATCATCAACCCGAATTCGTCCCCCGGTCAGCGTTCCGGTGACCACGGTGCCCGAGCCTTTCGCGGAGAACGCGCGGTCGACCCACAGGCGGGGAGTTCCACGATCGATTGCATCGGGAGTTGTGGCGAGCAGATCATCGAGAGCAGCACGGAGTTCGTCGAGCCCGGTTCCGTCGATCGAGTCCACGGGGATGACCGGTGCTGCTTCGAGAAACGTTCCAACGACCCGCTCTTCGACATCGAGCATCGCAAGTTCAACGAGGTCATCATCGGCGAGGCCGATCTTTGTGAGCGCAACGATCCCATGCCGCACGCCGAGCAGATCGAGAATCCGAAGGTGCTCCTCTGTTTGTGGCTTCCATCCCTCGTTTGCATCGACGACGAACAGGCACGCGTCAACCGCGCCGACCCCAGCGAGCATGTTCTTCAAGAACCGGACGTGCCCCGGCACGTCGACCAGCGACAGAACCTTGCCACTCGGGAGCTTCGTCGACGCGAAACCCAGGTCGATCGTGAGACCTCGTTCCTTTTCCTCGGCGAAACGATCCGGGTCGGTGCCAGTGAGGACGCGAACCAGGGTGGACTTTCCGTGATCGACGTGGCCAGCTGTTGATACGACGTGGCTCATATGTCTCGCAAAGCCGCGGTCAGGAGGACGTCATCTTCGGGATCGATGGTTCGAAGATCGATGACCGTGGTGTCCTCTTCGATGCGAGCCATGATCGCAACGGGACGTGAGCGCAGTGTTGCGCGGTGATCGCCCGCCACGGTGATTCCGATGGAAGGGATCTCGACCGTCGGCAGTGTGCCACCACCGGGAACCGCCATCGTGTCAGCGACCGCACCGATGCCAGTTGCTTCGACGATCGACTCGGCACGGGCTACGAGTGATTCGATGGGCGTCGTGGCCATCCGCCAAAATGGGATGGCGTCGCCGTCGCGTCGAAGATATGCGAGTGCCAGCTCTTGGAGGGCTCCAAGAACCAGGCCACCTGGTCTCAGGGCACGGGCGAGCGGATGTCTCGCACATGCATCGACGAGTTCCGCGTCACCCGCAATGATGCCTGCTTGGGGACCTCCGAGCAGCTTGTCGCCAGAGAATGCGACGAGTCCTGCCCCTTCGGAGAGCGTCTGTTTTGCCGCGGGTTCTTCGGCGAGCCATGGTGGCGGACCGTCGGAGAGCCAGGGGCATGCAGCGTCGAGCAGCCCAGAGCCGATGTCGGCAACGAGAGGCACACCGAGCGTCGCCAACGACGCTGTCGAGGGCATCTCGGTGAATCCGGTGATCTTGTAGTTCGACTGATGAATCTGCATGATCAGGGCGATGTCGGTCGCCGGGTCGTCGATCCGACGCTGGTAGTCGGCGGCTCGCGTTCGATTTGTCGTACCGACCTCGACGAGCGTCGCGCCGCTTTGTTCCATTACGTCTGGGACTCGGAAGCCTCCGCCGATCTCGACGAGTTCTCCTCGCGAGACCGCGACGCCTCGATCATCTGCCAGGGCGGCGAGGATCAACATCACCGCCGACGCGCAGTTGTTCACGACGATTGCCGACTCGGCTCCGCAGAGCTGGGCGAAAAGTTTGGGGGCGTGCGCCTGGCGCGAACCTCGTTCGCCGGTTCCGAGATCGAGTTCGAGGTTACGGAACCCAGCATCTTGATGCACGCCGTTCGGGGCTCTCCCCAGATTCGTGTGAAGCAGCGTTCCGGTGCCGTTGATGACCCGCTGCAACAACATTTGCCGCATTCGATCCGCATGTGCCCGTGCGCGTTCTGGCGCTCCTTCAGCGATGGCGGCTCGGGCGGCATCGACGAGCATCGGGTGAGGAAGCCCGGTGTCGCTGATCGAACGTGCGAGCGAGTCGACCGACGGCGGTCGCGTCGGACGATCTGCAGCCGAGTCCTTCACCCTTAAAGCCTGCCAGTTCTCCCTCGACAATCACACCCTGGGGAGAACTCCGGGACGCATTCGAGCGCAGCTCTTCCGCGATCCATGGACGGCTGAGGGAATATCCGTAGCCGCCGCGTCGTACGATATGGATGTGATTGGGTACCTCTTCTTTGCTTTCATCGTTGTTCCCGTGGTCGAAATCTTCATGATCACGCAGGTGGCCAGCGAGCTCGGCTGGTTCACGACGATCGTGTTGGTGATCGGCGTCAGTCTCGCGGGCGCATGGCTCGTCAAACGCGAGGGACTCAGCGTCATTCGCAGGGTGCAAGGCGCGGCAAGCAACGGGAAACTTCCGACCAACGAGTTGGCCGATGGGGCCATGATCTTCTTTGCGGCTGCACTGATGCTGACGCCGGGGTTCATCACGGACTTCGTTGGACTGGCGTTGCTGATCCCGCCGATTCGCGCGTTGCTTCGACCGCCGATGATCTCCTTCTTCACGTCGCGTATCGAGGTGCGCACTCAAGGATTCGGAGGGCCTCGCGTCGGAGGATTCGGACGCCCGACACCTGGATATGGCCGCGACGTATTCGAGGCCGACAGCGCACCAAAGCCAGCTGACGCGGATCTCACCGACATCACCCCCGAGCCTCCAGAGTTGCCCAATACGTGAAGCGTTGAGGCGAGGGCTCGTTTGCGTCACCTGCTCAGGTTGTTGCGTCTGCCCCGGCTGCTGCCTCTGCGGCATCCATCGCTTCCAGATTGGCCAGGGCCTGATCGATGATGCGCGTGGAACACCCAGCCATGTCGATCGGCGGAATCAACTCGGTGGCGACGAGATGAGCGAGTCGTCGGAGCGCGTCAGCAGCAGCGCCGCCGCCTAGAACGGCGGGCAGCCCGGTATCGCCGCCGTCGACCACAGAGCGATCAAGTGGGATCTGTGCGACCAACGGTGTGTCGATCTGGTCGCTCAGTTCTTGGCCCCCACCGACACCGAACACCTCGTGTGTCTTGCCGTCCTCGTCGACGAATGCGCTCATGTTTTCGATCACGCCGGCAACCCGGAGGTAGTTGTTTCGCCCCATATTGGCGACACGAACGGCAACGGTTTGCGCCAGCCTTGAAGGTGTGGTCACGACGAGCATTTCGGCATGGGGGAGCATCTTGGCCAAACCCATCTGCACGTCGCCGGTGCCAGGAGGCATGTCGATCAGTAGGTAGTCGAGGGCGCCCCATTCGACATCTTGGAGAAAGTGTTGCACCGCTCGATTCAGCATGAGTCCGCGCCACATGAGCGCCGTGTCTTCGGAGTCGACGAGGAATCCCATCGATACCACCTCGAGTTCGCCAGCGCCCATCGAGATGATCTGTGGCGTGATCTTTCCGGAATCGACCGAACCTTCGAGGCGACCTTCCACACCGAGCAGACGCGGAATGGAATATCCCCAGATATCGGCATCGAGAACGCCGACTCGAAAGCCCTGGATCGCGAGCGCCGATGCGAGGTTCGCCGTGACCGACGACTTGCCGACGCCGCCTTTTCCGCTGGCGACGAGAACACAACGGGTGGTCGACGGAACGGCGGTGTCGGGAGCGTTTTGGCTGACGTTGAAGCGGGCCACCTTCATGACCTCGGCCTTCTCTTCCTGGTTCAGCTCATCCCAGTTGATCTTGACCTTCTCGACACCAGGCAGGCTGAGAACCCGAGCCTTGACATCCTTTTGGAT
>CAJQNJ010000037.1 GCA_905479685.1 uncultured Acidimicrobiales bacterium | reverse complement strand
CGGTCGGACCTACCTGTTTTCACGCGGCGACGGGTCGGCCCGAATCTTGGTGGCGGTCAATCATGCAGACGAGCCAGATCGTGTTGTACTCAAACCCGGCATGATCAGTCCGGCGTCAGCTCTGTTGTGGTCATTCGCGGGAGGCGAGGGGACGACGAGCACGGCAGAGACCGAGGAGCAGCCCGTCATAGCCGTGGACTCTGGCGAGGCGATCGTTCTCGTGATGCCATCTCGTTCGGTGGGCATCTGGAAGGACGAATCGTGAGCGACCTGCCACAGAGTGTCCGCACCGTGGTTGATGCAGCGGCATCACACGGAGTGTCGATCGACGTGATCGAGTATCCCGATGGAACCAGAACTGCTGTCGATGCCGCAGAAGCCGTTGGCTGTGAAGTGGGACAGATCGTGAAGTCCTTGATCTTCTCGGTCGACGGAGATCTGGTCCTTGCGCTCACGAGTGGGGCGAATCGTGTCGACCCGGCGAGGCTCACGCTCGCAGCCGATGGTGAACGGTGCGACCGGGCAGACGTCGATGCGGTTCGGGCGACCACAGGGTTCGCCATTGGCGGCGTACCGCCGTTCGGCCACATCGAACAGGTCCGTGCCTTCTTCGACCCCGCGCTGTTGACCTATGAAGCGGTCTGGGCAGCCGCTGGCACCCCGCGGCATGTCTTTTCCATCGACCCGCATACCTTGTTGTGTGTCACCGGGGCGACAGTGACAGCGTTCACCGAACGCGCAGATCCCTGAGCTGAGGCGGTGTAGGTGCACGCGGTCGCAACAGCGGTGTACTCGCGAGCTGAAACGGATCTCTTCACTCCCTCAGGGGGCGAACAACGTGTCGAGGCGTGATTGGACACCGTCGTGTTGTGCGAGATCGGGTGTTGTCTCGGAGAGATGACCGAGCCAGGTGACCGAAACGGTGTTGTTCCGTACGAGCCATGCGTCCGTACCGGGTACGACTTGGCCTGCGGCTCCCCAGTCCATCGAGAGATGAAAAACCTCACCAAGCTCATCGGGGTCGGCCTCGACGAGCGTGCCAGTGACGAGCTTCCGTGGCGGTTCGCTGCCGACTCGTGCGTGTTCCCATCCCGCGAGGTCTTCGAGTTTCCTGTTCGGCACGTTGCAGTTGATCACGACGGGTGCAGCGGTTGGGTTCTCGATCATCGCCTGAACGATCTGGCTCGCAACGGTTGCTCCGGTCTCCCAGATCATTCCGTCGACGATTTGGTCCCAGGTCTGCCCTTCGACGTCCTTGCCGTTGAAGCCCATGCTGACAGCAATGCCACTGGCCCCGCGATTCCGTCCCGTGAGTGCCGCCCCGATTGTCCCGGAGTGATAGACCGACCACCCGACGTTTTGGCCGGGGTTGATCCCTGAAACGATGAGGTCGAAGGGCTCGCCAAACGAGCCGAGCTGTGCATACATCACGCACAACGCCGGAGGACCGGTGATCGACCAGGTCGTGAGTCCATCGAGGGCCTCGATCTGCTCGGGCCGTGCAATCGGTTCGTCGAACGTCAGCGTTCCGAGCGAAGCGCCGGCGCCCGAGTACTCGGTGGCTGGCGCAACGACCATCACCTCTCCGAATGGTCGCATGGCGTTGGCGAGAGCGTGGAGGCCTACAGAGTCGATGCCGTCATCGTTCGTGACCAGAATGCGCATTCGATCACGTTAGCGGTGCAGACGTATCACGCGATCAGCCGGTGTGCGCGGTCGTTGGCCTCTTGGAGGTGCTCGCGCACGACCGCGGTCAGCTCGGTGAGTTTGGCACGCGGGATACGGCCTTCTGGCATGACGATCGGCGCACCGACGGACACTCCGACCGTCGCTCGTCGCGGGAACTTCACTCCTGGCGGCATCGCTGCTTCGGTGCCGGCGATTCCCACGGGCACGATCGAGGCCCCGGTCTTGGCTGCGATCCACGTCGTACCATCGA
The DNA here is from genome assembly GCA_905479685.1 of uncultured Acidimicrobiales bacterium. GTDB lineage: Bacteria > Actinomycetota > Acidimicrobiia > Acidimicrobiales > SHLQ01 > SHLQ01. Next base: position 43,211 of record CAJQNJ010000037.1, on the reverse strand, counting down.
ACAGCTCGGTAATCGCCTGGCCGGACTGACGGGTTCCTTCGGGAAAGATCATCAGCGGTTTGCCCGAGTCGAGGATCTTTCTCGCGGCAGCTGTTGCCTCGCGGTCAGCCGCATCACGATCCAAAGGAATCGCACCGAGACCCGCTATCCACCAACCCACCGGCTTGATCTTGAACAACGACTCCTTGGCGAGTGTGGGGAGTCGTCGCCTACCGAGGACACCAACGATGAGGCTGTCCAGATTCGAGCGGTGTACTGGCGCAACGATCACCGGTGGGTCGGTGCGGAGGTGTTCGAGACCCTCGGCCCGAATGTCGAGCAGTCGAAAGAGGGTCTGTTGGGTCACGATCCGGGTGACCGAGTAGATGCGCTCCCCATACGGCTTGGCCGCAATCTCTGCTGCCCAGTCGGCTAGTTCGTTTTCTGCCACGAGTCGATCCTAAGGCACTCGTATTGTCGGAGTTGTCACAATCATCGCGACGCTGAGTCAAGGGCGACGGTGGCGGCTTCCCATTCGGCCATGAGCGCTGCGGCGCGGCTTTTTGCCACATCGTGCGCGAGAACGAGTTCTTTCACCCGTTCTGCATCGCCGTAGATCTCGGGATCACCGAGCTGACCTTGCAGCGCAGCCACTTCGACCTCGGCTTTCTCCCACTTGCGTTCGGCAGATTGCTGCAGCTTTCGAAGATCGCGCGTGTTCGCATGCGCGGTATTTCGTGCCTCGGCTTCGGCGCGCTTCTTCGCCTTCTTCTCGCCAGACTTGGTCGACGATGCGTGCGACGGGTTTCCCGCAGCCTTCTTGGCCTTCTTCGGGGCGTCCTGCTCGTTGGACGTGGTCCGCTCAGCGCCAACGTCAGCTGCGATCGTACCGAGGGGATTGAGGACCTTCTCATTCACACCTTCGTGCCAAACCGCCCGCCCGCCTCGCACTTCTATCAGCGCGTCGCACACGCCGCGGATGAGGTGGCGATCGTGCGTGACGAGCAAGACGGTCCCCGGATACGCCCCGAGCGCATCTTCGAGCACATCACAGCTCGGCAGATCGAGGTGGTTGGTCGGCTCGTCGAGCACCAAGAGGTTGACAGGTATGATCATGGTCTTGGCGAGGGCAAGGCGAGTCCGTTCACCACCCGACAGTTCAGATATCCGACGGTCGGCGGCTTCACCGGAAAAACCGAATGATCCGAGGACCGTTCGCCAGTTTCGATTCGACTGCTTCGGGGTGACCGTCATCAGCTCCTGGTACACCGTGTGCTGCGGATCCATGTCTTCTGCCTGATCCTGGGCAAAGGAGGCAAGATCGACATTGGTTCCGATCGAGACCGACCCTTTGGTGGGTTCGAGCCGGCCGGTCAACAGCCGGATGAGCGTGGTCTTTCCAGCTCCGTTGGGACCAACGAGCCCGATCTTTCGGCCGCGCTCGACCACGACATCGACTCCCTCGAGGATGACCTCGTCGTCGTAGCCAACGGTTGCGCCCTCGATCTCTGCAACAATGCGCGACGAACGCTGTGGCTCGGGAAAGTCGAACTTCGCGGCGATTTCTTTCTCCGTGGGAACCACGATCAGTTCGAGCTTCTCCATTGCTTTGATGCGACTCTGTACCTGTCTGGCCTTTGTCGCTTTGTATCGGAAACGATCGACGAAGGCCTCGGTGGAGGCGATCTGTTTGCGTTGCTGCGCAGCCTGGGCCTCGAGTTGCGCGATTCGTTCCTCCCTCGCTGCCACATACTCGAGGAACGTGCCGACGTATTCCTGCGCCGAGCCAGCGGAGATCTCGAGAATCCGGTTCGCAACCGCATCGATGAAATCTCGGTCGTGTGAAACGAACAGTAGAGCTCCACCCCAGTTGGCCAGGTGATTCTCGAGCCATGCAACCGAGTCGACGTCGAGGTGGTTGGTTGGTTCGTCGAGGATCAGGACATCGGGTTCGGACAGGAGGAGCCGCGCAAGTGCAACTCGCATGCGCCATCCGCCCGACAGTTCGTTGATCGGTCGGTTATTCCAGGCAGGTGGGAAGCCGAGCCCTGCTAGGACGCGGTGGGCCTCCGATTCGATGGCGTACCCACCGAGCGTTTCGAATTCGGATTGTGCTTGTCCGTACTGCTCGATGATCCGTTCGAGATCCGATCCGTCATCGTGTTCGAGTTCTGCCTCGAGTAGACGTAGCCGGGTGGCGATGTCGCGGATGTGCTCAGCACCGTCGAGGGTCTCAGCCAGGACGGTTCGTTCACTTGCTTCTGGTAGTTCTTGAGCGAGGTAGCCGATCCGAAGTCCCTTCGGTTTGTGGATCACTCCGGCATCGGGGTCTTGCACACCCATGATCGATTCGAGCAACGTGGTCTTCCCCACGCCGTTTCCTCCGATGAGCGCGATGCGTCGACCATCGCTGAGTTGGAGGGTGACGTCACCGAAGAGACGCCGCGACCCGTGTGATTTTTCTAGACCGGAGACGGTGAGCACTCGTCAAGGATAGGGCCGCAACCGCTCGGCTCGACCTCGAGGTAATACGCTCGGTGCGTGGCAACCCAGACCTCACCGCCAATTGCCGACGGCGAGCAGACGCAACGTCGACAGCTCCGTCGGATGAAGGTGGTTGCGACGGCGATGCTCGTCGTGGCTGCGGTCATCTTCATCATCGCTCGCGGCCTCGAGGCGGATCAGGGCTGGGCTGGGTATGTTCGAGCCACAGCAGAGGCTGCAATGGTGGGCGCGATCGCCGATTGGTTCGCGGTCACGGCCCTGTTCCGGCACCCATTGGGCATACCGATTCCTCATACGGCGATCATTCCGAACCGCAAAGACGAGATCGGTGAAGGACTCGGCAACTTCGTGCAGAGCAACTTCCTCACGGGTGAGGTGGTCTCGGAAAAACTCGCCAGCATCGAGATGTCGCGACGGTTGGGCGAGTGGCTCCAAGATCCGAACAATGCGCGATCGATGGTGTCCGAAGTAGCCGTCGTCGTAAGCGCTGTGTCTGAGGTTCTCGCCGAGGACGAAGATGTTCGGATGATGGTGGACACACTGGTCCGCGATCGGCTCGCACGAGTTCCCGTGGCTCCGATCCTCGGTCGGGTGATCGACGCGGGAATGGATGACGGAAATCACCGAGAGATCTACAACGCAGCGCTGAGTGGTGCGGCGAGTTTTCTGGAGGACAACCGAGAGACCTTCCGGCGGCGACTGACCCAGGAGTCGCCGTGGTGGGTCCCCGAGCCGATCGATGACCGCATCTTCGAAAAGATCTTCGGCGCCGTCATGGCATTTCTTCGCGAGGTCGGTCAGAACCCTGACCATCACATTCGCGTAGACATCGACGATCGGGCACGTATCTTGGCTGACCGCCTCCGCACCGACGACCGGCTGATCGAGCAGGGCGAGCAGCTGAAACAGGAACTGCTCGATCACGACGATTTTCAGGCATGGACCAAGGACCTGTGGTCTTCGCTCCAGCGCGGGTTCGGCGATGCGACTCGTCACGCGGATTCCGACGTCCGACATCGGATCGAGGACGCGATTGTTTCGTTGGCCAACCGACTCGTCGTGGACGTGGATCTTCAACGCAAAGTCGATGCTTGGATCGAATCGATCGTCGTGTACTTGGCCGAGCAGGGGCGAACCGAGATCGGTGGTCTGATTGCGAACACCGTCGAAGGCTGGGACCCCAATGAGACCGCCGACCGAATCGAACTTCAGGTGGGACGCGATCTTCAGTTCATCCGGATCAACGGCACCCTCGTCGGAGGTTTGGTTGGGCTCACCATCCACACGCTCTCTCATGCGGTCTTCTAGATCTGCGGTCAGTGCACGTCCCACACGCTCTCGGCGGTTGGAATGGCATCGGGGTCGTATCGTTCGAGAAGTTCGAGCATCGTGGGCTGCTCCCCTCGAGATGCCAGATCGAGTGTCTCGGCGATCAGTCCTCGGACAGCGTCGGCTGAAAAGCCCTGCGCCGCAAGATCTTCCAGGGTGACAGCGCCGTCGCGTTTGGCGAGTCGTTCGCCGTTGCTGTTGACCACCAGTGGAACGTGCTCATGTTGCACCTGAGGCAACCCCAGCACGTCGCGCAACCAGATGTGCCGTGCTGTTCCCGCAAGGAGGTCGGCGCCACGTACGACTTCGGTGACTCCTTGGGCGTGGTCGTCGATCACGGTCGCCAGGTTGTAGGAGGGAACTCCATCGTTCCTCCGAATGACGAAATCGTCGACGAGTTCGGTGCGTGACCCGTATCGACGGTCATGTACCTCGATCTCGATGTTCGAGGCCCGTACTCGAAGCGCGGCGGGTCGATCCAGCTCCCGGGCCCGACGTTCCTGCTCTCCAAGTCCGGCGCAGGTGCCTGGATATGCGCCGTCTGGCAGATGTTGATGCGGCGCTGAAGCCGCCTCACGGATCTCTCGTCGAGAGCAGTAACAGGGATAGACCATGCCACGGTCGACCAAGTTCGCTATCGCTGCGTCATAGTGCTCGGACCTCTCCGATTGGCGAATCTCACCACGATCGAATGTGACGCCGAGCTGCCCGAGATCGCTTCGCTGACGCTGTTCGTCTCCCATCGATGATGTCCGCGGATCGAGATCGTCGATCCGAAGACGGAGGATTCCCCCTTGGTGGTGAGCCGACAGCCATGCAAGAAGTGCCGTTCGCAGGTTGCCCACATGCAGGTCGCCGGTAGGTGAGGGCGCGTATCGACCCACAACCATGGAGCTCTCAGTCGTCACATGTCCATCCTGGCAGACCTCGGCTAGAGAACGAGTTGCATGGGACGTCCGCAACCATCAACGTCGCCTCCGAGCCATGTGGCATTGCCCATGGCTACTCGCGTCGCAGACCAGGCGAGCGCTAGTGCGTCGATCGCATCGATCCTCCACGCCTTCGGTGTGTCGGCGAGTGCAGCCTCGACGTCGACGTCGAGGTGCGCTCGGAGCAGGTCGACACGCTGCGTTCGTCCTTCGGTCGATGACTTACGAGTGAGCACCGGCGCACCCGCCATCTCGCTGAACGAGACTTCCGGGTGGCCCTCGACGAGGGATTCTGAGAGCGATGGTGACCATGCGCGATCGACCTCGGCGATCTTCGGCACGAGGTTCCATGCCTGTTTCGAGAGTCCTTTCCCGCGGAGCTCGCGAGATGAGGCATTCGCGGTCTCCCAGGTGGCATGTCCGAGGACGTCGCGAAGGGGGGTGGGAAAGAAGGTCGAGTGGCGAGCGCCGAGGCGAGCTCTCACCACTGCGTCCACCGGTCGCACCCCATCGTCGGACAAACCGATTGGCATGTCGACAACGATGGAGCTCAAACGTGTTCCCAATTCAGCAACAACTGGAGCGATCGTCGGCTCGAACCGAATCGAGCACGTAGGACTCCCTGGGATGACCTCGGCGACAACCCAGCCGCCTTTTGCTCCGTCGATACCAGCGACGCGACTGCTCATTTCTTCGAGATGAACGGAACCAGACCCGCTGCGAATCCGAAGACGCCAAGGACCAAGAAGACCCATTCACCGGTCAACCACGCAGCAATCAGAAAGACCGCGATCAGGGTGCCCATGGCGGCGAGCAACGGACCGGGGGCCTGACGTTGTGGTGGTCGAGAGGGCATCGAGGGCAACTCTATTGAGGCCACGGGTCGATCCGAACCCGGTACATCGTCGGCCATTGTTTTCCGGTCAGGAGAAACGTATCGTTGGCTGGATCGAATGCGATGCCGTTGAGGACGCTGGACGAACTCCCTTCGACCGACGGTGGCGTGAGCGACCGGGCGTTCAGAACTGTGGTGACGCCTCCCGAAGTGGGGTCGATCTCGATGATGAGTGACGAGCGCCAAATGTTCGACCACACGCGACCGTCGACACACTCGAGTTCGTTCAGCTCATCAACGGGAACGTTGTCGTAACGCACCTCGACCGTCCCGAGAAGACTGAAGTCATCGCGGTCGCGAAACTGCAGCGTCGGTGTGCCGTTCGACATGACGAGTCGTTCACCGTCGTCGCAGAGGCCCCAACCCTCGCCTTCATAGGTGTATGTGTCGATTCGTTCGAAGGTCTCGAGGTCGTATCGGTAGGCGACACCGGCCTTCCACGTGAGCTGAATCGCGGTGTCGTCGACGATCGTGAGACCTTCGGCGAACACCTCGTCCACTGCGACAATTCGGACCACCTCGCCGGTTTCGATGTCGACCTCGCGGATCGATGAAGCCCCTCTCAGCCCTGTGCTTTCGAACAGGCGATCATTCGCGATCTCCAAGCCTTGGGTGTATGCACCAGTGTCGTGGGGAATCGTCTCGATGATCTCGAAGGTCGCCCCTCGTGGTGTGTTTCGGCTGGCCGGTTCGCGCACAGCCGAGTCGGTGATGGCTGGAAAGTCGTCGGGTGCGTCCGGCGACGGGGGCTCGATGGCAGCCAACTCACTCAGGTCTGTCAACACCTTCGACTGTGCGCCGTCGTCATCTTCGAGCAAGGTCCCGATGAGGATGCCTGCGCCGACAAGTGTGGCCGCAAGTCCGAGGCTTCCGACGAGCCGTGGCGAGATCACCCGTTGTTCGCCGGAGGTTGCGTGGTTCCCGGTGCAGAGGGGTCGAAGGAGGGGTCGACGGACGGGTCGATGAGCGCAGGCACCAGTACCTGTTCGAGAACCGGCAGCTCCGGCGGTTCCTCCCGGTACACGAAGCCGGTGCCGATTCGAATACTGCAAGCTTCCTCGATATAGGCCAGCGTTGCATCGACGCCAACGACCGGTTGGGTTGTCAGCGCAGTCCAGCGATCGCTGAAGTCAGATTCGGCGAGTTCATCGAGATTCCACGATGCAGGCTCGCCGATCTGGACAAAGTCCGAGAAGTAATCCGAGGTGGCTTCGAAGTCAGCGGTGATCAGCCCGAGCCGGAGCGCCGCAGCGGCGCTATAGAAGTTCAAGGCGACCTCTTGTGGTTCACCGAGAAGACCTGAGGCAAGCGGGTCGATACGTTCGACGTCGATGATTTCGGGAGGTGGGACTCGCTGGATCGCTGATTCGTCGATCGATGTCGCGGTGGCGAGTTCGGAGTCCTCGATCTCATCGGTTGCTCCGATGATCCGATCCCCCTGCGCAGACAGCGGTATGTCGCCATCTTTGTGGAGGCCAACATCGATCATCGGACCGTCTGTTGCCGAAATCGGAGTGCCGGCGAGGTTCACCAGTTGAACGTCGACCGCCTGAAGGTCAGCCCGAAATGCCGAGGCGAGTGAGCAGAGCCGTTGACTGTCATCGACCACGATCGTGGTACTCGACGTTGTGGTCTGACGAACAGTGGTTGTCGTGTTCGCCTGTCCGATCCGCTCTTGTGCCGACGCCCGATCGTCATTCAACTTGGCGAACAGCCACACGATCATGAGCGCAACAAGCAGAACGACAAGCGTTCCCCGAAGCTCACGAGCGAGGATGTGAGACCGATGCACACTGCAATCTTACGGTTTGTCGTGGTTGGCGTGGCGTCAGGTCCGTGCAGATGTCCATCGCCGAATTGCGCGCCGTTTGCTGTCGCGCCTACGTTCGCGGTCCATGCGCCGCGGGTGGAGACGAGTCGGGTTGTTTGTCGCAACTGTTGCCGCGGTGATTGTCGTGGTGCTTCTCGCCAGCAACAGCGAGCAACGTACTGCCGGTTTGGTGGGCGCACAGTTGGTCGTCATCGGCGGAATGTCGTATCTCCTCACGTTTCTCGTTTGGCCACGCCGGTCGTCAGTGTCCTCGGCTCACCCGAGTGTTCGGGCAACTCGTCCGCCGGTTCCAGATGAGTTGAGCCCGAAGGTCGACGAGCGTCCGGTTCTCGTGATCGGCAATCGACCTGCAGGATCACCGCCAGGTTCCCGAGTACATGTTCGCGCCATCCCGACGGCGCGAAGCGCTCGCGGACGCAAGCCCGGAGAACGTCAGCCGACCGCCGAGCTTCGCTGGCCTGCGCAGCGGCAATGACCCGCACGCGGCGGGACATGCCGGGCGCAGTCTCGATCTACCGAGGCGCATAGGCGGCAGTTCGGTGCGGGCGAAGCGTCGAGCGAGAGGCTGAGATGGTCAAGGTTCCCAAGGGATATCGGAGCAAGAATGTGCGCGACCGCCGCACCTCAGGTGGCGGGGGCGCCGGCCGAGGCTTTGGCCTCCCGCGACGACGAAGCAGCAGCGGCGGCGGACTCGGCGGCTCGATGGGCGGTGGTTCCCTCGACGGGGCAACGACACCAGCCGGTGCTCGACGTGGCTGTGGCGGCGGCATGGGAATCATCCTTCTCGTAGTTCTTGCGCTCGTGGTCTTCAGCTATTTGTCGGGCGGGGGTGGATCCAGTACCTCGAGCTCGAGCGGAGACTTGGGTGCCAGCAACGGAGGTGGTTTCGTCGCTCCGGATGATCCGGCGTACGCACAGTCCGAGGATCTCGTGAACTTCGTCCTCGACGATGTTCAGGACTTCTGGGCGGCTGAATTTGCCGCAAGTGGGCAGCAGTATCCCGAGGCGCAACTGACCATCTTCAACGACAACGTGAGCACGGGCGGATGTGGCAACGCAACGAGTGCTGTAGGTCCCTTTTATTGTCCAGCCGACAACAACGCCTACATCGATATCCAGTACATGATTCGGCTGCAGGACCAACTCGGGGCTGAAGGAGACTTCAGCCAGGCCTACATTCTTGCCCATGAGATCGGACATCACGTCCAGAACGTGCTCGGTACCAACGATGCGGTACGTCGTGCCCAGAGCGGAGCAAGTCGAACCGAATCGAACGCGCTTCAGGTGAGTATGGAACTGCAGGCAGACTGCCTTGCTGGCATGTGGGCTCGCAGCGCCCAGGACTCAGGTTTGCTCGAGGTGGGGGACCTTCAAGAGGGAGTACGTGCGGCCAGCGCTGTTGGTGACGACGCGATCACGGGAAGCAACAATCAGGAGAACTTCACCCATGGATCGTCGGCACAACGTGTCGAGTGGTTCCAGCGCGGTTTCGAGCAGCAAGCGTACGACAAATGCGACGCGTTCTAGAACGCGATCGACCGATTCTGCGTCCATACTGAGCGCCATGGAACGCGTCGATGCTCGGGGTGTGGTTGTCGAAGGGATAGACAAGTCCTTTGGCGATACGTCGGTACTTCGCGGCATCGATCTGTCCGTTGCGCCGGGGCAGAGTCTGGCGCTATTGGGGCCGAGTGGGTGTGGCAAGACAACACTTCTTCGACTCATCGCTGGCTTGGAGCGTCCTGACGGTGGCGAGGTTCGAGTCGGTGGCGAGCTCATGGCAGGTGGTGGAGCATGGGTGGCGCCTGAAAAGAGAAACGTCGGAATGGTGTTCCAGGACTGGGCGCTCTTTCCTCATCTCACGGTGGGCCGAAACGTGGGGTATGGACTACCCCGAGCCGAACGAGGAGGCGCACGAGTGCTCGAGGCTCTCGACATGGTCGGGCTTGCCGATCTCGTCGATCGAATGCCCGAGACCCTCTCGGGGGGCCAACAGCAGCGAGTGGCGCTCGCCCGTGCGATAGCGCCCAGACCAACGGTCCTCTTGCTCGACGAACCGTTCTCCAATCTCGACTCCGCACTTCGGGCCGGCGTTCGCTCAGACGTGCATCGGCTCTTGGTCGATCTCGAGATCACCTCGATCTTCGTCACCCATGATCAGGAGGAAGCCTTCGTTCTTGGCGATGAAGTAGCGGTCATGCAGGATGGGCGGATCGAGCAGGTCGGTAGTCCTCAGGACATCTATCGGACGCCATCATCATCATGGATCGCGTCGTTCGTCGGTGATGTGAACCTTTTGAGTGGGACCGGGCACGGCGAGTTCGCAGACACGCTCGTCGGACCCATTCCATTGGCGTCGTCGACACACGGAACGTTGCAGGTCCTGGTTCGACCCGAGGACCTCGAAGTTCGACCCGATGGAGCCGCGATCGTCACGCTCACGGAGTACTACGGGCACGACATGATGATCAGCGTTGATCTTGGCAATGAAACCGAGGTCCAGGTCCGGACATCGGCACGGCGCCAGTGGACCCGGGGTGACCCGGTCTCGGTCGCCTACGTCGGCGAGGCCGCAAACGCGTTCGTGTAGGCCTTGGAAACAAGAGACTCAGGAACGTATGTCGAAGCGACGTTCTCGACGGATCAGGAGGGCCCCGAGGGCGATCATGAGGGTGCCGAAACCAACCAGGGTCCGCGCATGTGCGCCCGGACCGGTCACTGCGAGTTGCGGGGTGACCTGAGGGACTTCGACGGTGCCCTTGACCTCTGGAACGACCGATGTTGGAACGACCGATGCTGGACCGACGACGTTGGGCGGACGTACGACCGTTGCGGGATCACCGATGTCCTGAGCTGGCGGTTCCTTGGGCGGATCGGTGATTGCGTGGGGGGTGAACCCGACACAGATCACATCGACGGAGTTGATGCCCGGTGTTCCACCATGCATGACCGTGATAGCGGTGCTCGCCTCGACTCGCTGAGAAGTGAAGACCGACGTTGTCCGGTTCTCGTCGTCTGCGATGTCGGTCGAGAGCGGTGACGCATAACCTGAGTCGAGCGTGACGTAGTACTGCTCCCCGGGCTGCGTCGGCACGCCGACTTGGGTGTCGTGATGATCGTGCGCAACGAGGGTGACGGTGTAGATCCCACCTGGGATGTCGATCGGATATGGGCCAGCTGAATCCGAGATCCCATCGTTGAGCAAGCGGGTACCAGGAAACCCAAAGCTGTACGTGCCACATCCCTCTGACGCTCCGAGTGGACTCGTGAGCGCGGGAAGCCCGACAGCAGCCAGAGTGATTGCGGTCAACATGGCTGCGCCGATCTTCGGCAGCGTCGTCCTGCAAATCATTGACTGTCCTCCGGTCCAAGGCCGCACCTCGTCACGTCGAAGGCTACTCATCTTCGCGGAAAAGCAATACGCCGGCGGGTCACGACGAGTCGTGATCGGTGATCGATCAGTCACCCCCCGTGCCAGAACGATACGGATCAGCACCGTTTGCTCGCGCCACGTCCCGTGGACGCGGAGAGTATGACCGAATCGACCGCACGCCTTCGGACCGGTCCGTACACACGTGTTCAATGACGATCACATGCAACGTCTTCGAGACCTTGGGATGGGCTACACCAGGGTCGCCACGGTCGCCTGCAGGAGCGAGATGAGCTGGCTGGGGGGCAGTTCGAGGTCTAGGCCTCGCCGACCGCCACTCACGAAGATGGTGTCGCACGCCAACGCGATCTCGTCGATGGCCGTTCGTCGTGGCGTCCGCTGACCGAATGGGCTGATTCCCCCAGCCACGTAGCCTGAACTGCCCTCGGCCAGCGCAACCGGGGCCATGGTGGCTCGTTTCGTTCCCAGCGCCGATGCGAGCGCCTTCAGATCGAGCATGCTGCTCACCGGTACGATCGCAACGACCAATTCGTCGGTGTCGAGAAGCGCCATCAGAGTCTTGAACACCCGATCGGGTTCGACACCGATCGCCGCCACAGCCTCGTCGCCGTACGACGTCGAGGAAGGGTCATGTTCGTATGGATGCAGCGTGTACTCGATGCCCGCCGCATCGAGTGCCCGACATGCCGGCGTCATTGCGCGCCCGCACGACGTTCCGAGAATCGCCGTTCCGGTCGAGCTGCCCGATCGTGATCCTTGTCGCCGCCGGAGTGTTGTACGAGGCCGTTGGGAAGTGACTCTGACATGTTGTGTCCTCTGGTGTTCTGAGTCGGCGGATTGGCGTTGTCGACCGACGGCATGCAGCGTCGAGATCACACCGTTGATCCGACAACCTGTAGGGCTCCTGGTTCGATGGTGAACGACAGTGGTCCCGTTCCGATTGGTTCGCCGTCTCCCCAGACGTCAATGCCAACGGAGTCCAGGTCGATCTGCGTCGCCGTACGGCGCAGAACCTCAGGACGATCGGCTGTACCGCCGGCGCGACCGAGGAGGTGGCGCAAGATCCCGACGCGTCCCACGCTTTGGATCGAAGTGAGATGTAGCAGTCCGTCTGTCGGCAGTGCGTCTGGACAGGCGAGCATGCCCCCGCCGAACAGGCTCGTATTGCCGATAGCCAGCATTGCCGAGTCCGTCTCGATGCGATGTCCGTCGATTCGCAACGAGATGAGGGTTCGCCGAAATCGCGGCAGCTCCAAGGCAGCCGCGACGGTGTAGATCTGGGCGCCGAGAGGGAGGTGGAGGCGATTTGCTCGGGCGTTGATGGCAGCCGGGAATCCTGCGATCGCGATCGAACCGACCCAGTGTTCGAATCCATCCTCGCCGTGGATCCGCATCAGATCGACGGACTGTGCTGTGGCGGTGATTGTGTCGAGGTCGATTGCGGTGATTCCGAGCGCAGACGCAAAGTCGTTGCCAGTTCCCGACGGGGCGAGCGCAAGTGGCACGGTCGAGCGAGCGAGCTCTTGAATCGCGAGATGAACAAGTCCGTCCCCTCCTGCGACAAGCACGAGGTCTGTCTTTCCTCCCTCGATCGCCAACCGAAGATTTTCCCGCGATGACCGAGGAGAGTCACCGGTGAGATCGATGAGCTCATGTCCAGCGTGGCCGAGTGTCTCGAGCACCTGACGTGCGCTCGCACGGGAACGGCGGCCCCCCGCTCTTGGACTTCGCAGCACGTGCACCCGCATGGGGAAACGTTACAGCCGGCGCGCTTCGTCGAAGACGACGACGGCTTGGCCGAGGGCTCGTGAACGATCGAGGTCGACCCATCCAGTGAGGCCCCACTCGTCGTGGCCCGCTGGATCACGTACGACCTGACGAACGGGGATCATCTCGTCCTCGGGCTCGCCAAGTTGAAAGAATTCGGCGCCTCGCGCGTCGGGGCCGGTGAGGACACTGTCGTGCTCGGCATAGTACGCATCGACCATACGCTCGACCTGATCGAAGGGTCGAAGGGGCGTCGACGGACGTTCATCATCAGACGCGTGGTCCGGGTCGGAGCGCCGAGACAACTCGGCGATGTTTCGGCGTTCGAGCAGCTGAACCCAGCGGAATGCTTCGTTGCGCGCCATCACTCGGAAGGCTCGTGCATTGGATGTGACATCGCGGGGTGCAGCCTCGATCACCGAGAATCGAGAATCTGATTCCGCGCCAGCGAGGGCGAGGTCATCGGGTTCAGGGTTGGTGAGGCGTTCCCACTCGTCGATGAGGCTCGAGTCGACCTGTCGGACCAATTCGCCCAGCCACTCGATGATGTCGATGACATCGTCGGTTTTTTCACTGTCGGGCACTGTCTGCATCATGGCTCGGTACGCATCGGTCAAATATCTGAGCACCACGCCTTCGCTGCGTTTCATCCCGTAGTCGGCGACGTACTCACTAAAGGTCATCACCCGCTCGTACAACTCTCGAACGATCGACTTCGGCTTGACGTTCTCCTGACCAACCCACGGATGCCGGGTACGGAAGCCGTTGAACGCCTCGTAGAGGTCATCGCGCAACGGTTTCGGGTACTCGACGGTCTCGAGGCGCTCCATGCGTTCCTCGTATTCGACGCCGTTGCGCTTCATCTCGCCGACGAGGTCGGTCTTTGCCTTGTCGAGCTGTGCCGCCAACACGGCGCCTGGGTTCTCGAGCACGGACTCGATGACCGACAACACGTCGAGCGCGTGGTCTGGGGCTTCTCGATCAAGACTCTCGATCACCTCGAGAGCGAACAGGGAGAGGGGCTGATTCAATGCGAAGTCGTCTTGGAGGTCGAGGGTGACACGAACGAGTCGGCCCTCGTCGTCTGCGTTCTCGAGGTGTTCGACGACACCAGCGTCGAGAAGGGAGCGGTACATCGAGATCGTCCGGCGCACGTGATTTCGCTGTGCCTTTCGGGTCTCGTGGTTGTCCTGCAGAAGACGCTTGACGGCATCACAACCACCAGGTTGCGCGCGACTTCCCGATATGGGTGGTCGATCGAGAAGGTTGAGCAGCATCTGATGTGTCACGGTGAAACTCGAGATCATGGGCTCGGGCGATCCGTTGACCAACTTCGTGAACGTGTCCTCGGTCCAGTGCGCATAGCCGCGATCGGGTGGTTTCTTCTTCTGAGCCTTCTTCTTCTTTTTCGGATCCGCGGCCGCTTTACGATCCGCAGCGAGATTGTCGACCACATGTGCAGGAGCCTGCACCCAAACCGTGCCCTGATCGTCGAACCCCTTGCGCCCCGCTCGGCCAGCGATCTGCTGGAATTCCCTGACGGTCAGAATTCGCACCTTCTGGCCGTCGTACTTGAACAACTGGGTGAGGAGTACAGAACGAATCGGTACGTTGACACCGACGCCAAGCGTGTCGGTCCCGACGATGACCTTGAGCAAGCCCTTCTGCGCGAGCTTCTCCATCAGCAGGCGATACTTCGGGAGAAGTCCAGCGTGATGAATTCCTACGCCATGGGAAAGAAACCGCTTGAGGTCTTTGCCGATCGGGGAGTCGAATCGGAAGCTGCCGACCTCATCGCGAATCGCCGCCTTTTCTTCCTTGGTGCAGATCGACAAGCTCGTGAACGATTGGGCTGCCTCGAGCGCTGACTTCTGTGTGAAGTAGACGACATAGACGGGAGCCCGACCCGTTTCGAGCAACGACTCGACCGTTTCGTGGATGGCGGTCGTCTGCCAGGCAAAGTCGAGGGGGACCGGTCGTTCGCTGCTGGAGACGGTTGACACCTCGCGGCCGGTGCGGGCCTCGAGGTCTGTTTCGAAGCGATCAGTAGGCCCGAGCGTCGCAGACATCAACAGGAACTGGACCTGGGGCATCTCGAGGAGCGGGACCTGCCATGCCCAGCCACGTTGCGGGTCTGCGTAGTAGTGGAATTCGTCGACCACTGCGAGGCCGATGTTGGCGCTTGCACCCTGTCGCAATGCGATGTTGGCAAGGATCTCTTGGGTACAGCAGATGATTGGTGCCTTGGAGTTGACAGACGCGTCGCCGGTCACCATGCCGACGTTCTCCGATCCGAGCTCGCGACTCAGCGCGAAGAACTTCTCCGAGACGAGGGCCTTGATCGGAGCGGTGTAGTAACTGCGCTGCCCGCGCGCCATCGACGCGAAGTGCCCGGCCATTCCGACGAGAGATTTTCCGGACCCTGTGGGCGTTGCCAGGATCACGTGGTTTCCCGACAGGAGTTCGAGGATGGCTTCTTCTTGGGCCGAGTAGAGCTCGAGTCCCGCTGAGGTGCTGTAGTCGACGAATGCGTCGATGAGTTCGTCGGGCTCAGCGCCAGACGCGGGGAGGTGGTCGAGTAGCGAGATGTGCGAGGCCTAGCGCGTGACGCCGAGGCGCTCGAGTGCCGATTTCGTGCGATCGAGGAGGTACTGCGGCACTCCGAACGCATTGTCTGCGGCTTCTCCAGCCCCGGATGTACCTGGACCGGCGGCACTGGTTCCTTCGACTGCGGCCGCTGCAGCCTCTTGTTCGAGGAAGAACTGATCCCATGCTCGACGCAACACGATCTTGTCGTGGTCGACGTAGCTGAGGAGTTCGCCGTTCTCGAAACGTACCCAATAGCGCTTCCATGTGATCCCGTTCGACATCGCAACCTTGCCGTTCGTCCCCTGTGGGACGCCGGGAAGGTCGGTCGTGGCGCGAACTTTGGCGCCAGCGCGAATCCGAGTGGAGAGATCGACCGTCTTAGCCATTCCGACAGGGTAACTGGCGGCGATCGCCAAGGTCGTCTTCGGCCAACGGGAATGCGCCAATCGAGAACGTGGGTTGGCAGATCATGGTACTCCGTCTCACATCTGTGCTCGTTGGCGTTGTTGTCTTTGCCGCCGCGTGCGCTTCGGAAACGAACACTGCTGTTGGTGCAGCGACTGAGCAACCAGCACCCTCCACCACGATTTCGAGCGGCCCGACGACAACCTTCGTGCCAGACGTCAACGGACCATTTGCGACGTCAGGCGGCATCGAATTCGACCCCGCTGCCGTTGATGTGATCATCGATGACGACCCCGAGCTCCCGCAGACGCTGGCGGAGTTGCCGTTCGAGACGAATTGGTCCCGGCGGACCGTCGAGGATTGGAACGAATTTCTTCGTGGGCTTGGGCAGCCCGATCCGCGCGACGTCATTGCACCGATCGACGCCCCGATCTTCGAGACGGTGAGCGTGGCGTCGCAATGGCTCGGTCCCCGAGAACCGGGCGCTCTGGTGCAGCTCGGTGGCGAGGCTCGGTTCTACCCGTTGTCCATCCTTACCCGTCATGAGATCGTCAACGATGCTTTTGGTGATGTGCCCGTCGCTGTGACGTTCTGCCCGCTGTGCAACACCGCAATCGCCTACGACCGTCGCGTGAACGGCGAGGTCCTGCGATTCGGCGTGTCGGGCTTGCTCAGAAACAGTGATCTCGTCATGTGGGATGATTCGACCACCTCACTTTGGCAGCAGATCACAGGTGAGGGTGTGGTGGGAGATTTCGCTGGTGCTCGGTTGGACAGCGTGCCTACTTCGATCGTCTCGTTTGCTCAGTTCGCCGAAAGTTTCCCCGATGGCAGGTCGCTCTCGGGCGACAGCGGCTTCGGGCGTCGGAACTATGGCGTGAATCCGTACACCAACTACTCCTCATTGGCGCAACCATTCTTGTTTGCTGGCGAGACCGATGAGCGGCTCCTTGCGTTGTCGCGAGTTGTGGGAATCACCGATGGCGACATCGTCGCCTCGTACTCATTCGAGCGACTCAACGCTGAGATCGTGATCAACGATGAGATCAACGGCCGGCCGATTGCCGTGTTCCTTGCAGGCGACACCGCCGATGCTCTCGACGCTCAGGCCATCGCGACTGCAGATGCAATCGGGTCAGCAGTGGCCCATGACCCGGTCGTCGACGGACAGACCTTGACCTTCACGGCGACTGATGACGGAACGTTCGTCGACGATCAGACCAGATCGACCTGGACGATCGTTGGCCTCGCCGTCGATGGACCTCTGGCAGGCAAGCAACTCGGGTCACTCGAGCACCGCAACGAATTCTGGTTTGCCTGGCAGGCCTTCTTCGGTCCAGAGTCACTTCGCGAGCTCTGACCGGTCGAGATCAGAGGTAGGTGCCTGGTCGGCTGGATGCATCGATTGCTTCTTGGCCGACCGGCGCTGGCAGTTGTTGCGGACCGCCAGGGGCCCCACCTCGAGATTGCAGCTGTTGCAGTTGCTGCATTGCTGCGGCCTGCTGGGCCATTGCCATTGCCTGGAATCCTTGGTGCAGTCCCTGGAGCCAGCCAACGAGCTGAGCTTGTGCAATACGGAGCTCGCTCTCGGACGGCGGGTGATCTTCGCAGTCGATACACAGCTGGAATTCGCGCAGCTCATCGAGCAAGTCGTCGCTCATCGTGTCGTGGAGCGCTTCGACTGTTTCACCATGGATCTTGGCCAGCAGAGCGCGGCCTGCTTCATCGAGCGGAGCCTCTCGAGCCTCTGTCATGAGGGATTGGGTCATCGTGCCGAGTCGGATGAGCTTCGCAGCGTCGGTGATCGCGGAGACTTCGACAACATCGTCGGCTTTGACGTTCTCGTCGGGTGCTGCGCCTTCGCTCGCTTCTTCCATGCTCTGGCCCGTACGTTCGCTCATCGTTGGTGCATCCTCCCTGTCCTGCCCCGGAGTCTACGGGGCTCGACTCGTCGACCAAGCCTCGACCAAACCGCGACCAAAGGTTTTTGCCGCAATGACCGATACTTGGACATGCGAGCCGTGTGGATGATGGCCTTCGTGGCGGTGCTGAGCTCGGCGTGCTCATCCAGCTCGGACCCCGTGGACGCTACCCCCGACGCACGCGCGGTCGATGAGCCTGCGGCGCAAGACAGTGAACAATCGAACGGAATCGGCTCACCGTCGACCACGATCGCCAGCCTCGATGCAGACGCCCTTGCATTCGAGGCGTCAAAAGAACCCGAAATCGAGTCGATTCCAGAATCATCAGGCTTCGATTCAGATGAGCCACCCCCCGCCATGACGCCCACGAACGAACCCGCTGTCGAGACGACCGAGCTCTCCCGTCTTGTCGACGAGCTCATCCTGTTTGTCGAGCAGGAGCGAGGTCACCGATTCTCCTCCCGCCCAGAAGTGGTTCAACTCGAAGGCGATGCCTTCACCACAGCATGGAATCAGCTGATACGCGACGACGCTGATCGGTATGCGGCGGACTATGCCGAGTTCACTGACATCTACCGGGCGATGGGAGTGATCGACGGATCGCTGACGCTCGAGGAGATCTGGCAACGTTTCGGCGACGCTGGCGTCGTCGGGTACTACGAGCCGGGCCGACAAGGAATTGTGCTTCGCGCCGGAGCGATCACCCCGTTGACCGAGACCATCCTGGTCCACGAACTCGTTCACGCTCTTGACGATCAGATCTTCGGAATCCAACGCGAGGAATACGACGATCGCGACGATGAAATTGGTTGGACGTTCTCGGCTCTGGTCGAGGGTTCTGCAGGAGTCATCGAAGAGCGATATCGAAATACGCTCACTCGAGCCGAGCGGGATGAAGAACGTGCTACGCAACGAGCTCTCCCGAGAACCGTCTCGCTCTCGGAGTTCAACGCGTCCTTCCTCGAGCTGCAGTTCGGGCGCTATCGCTATGGAGAAGCGTTCGCCGCGGCGCTTTGGAATCGCGGACAATCAGAAATTGATGAGACATTCGAGAATCCGCCGGACACGTCGGAGCACGTCATCGATCCCGAGGCTCACTTCTCTGCAGAGCTTCCCGACGGCGCCATCGAATCACCACCCGCTGACGGTCAAGTCTTCCGATCCGGCGTCTGGGGCGAGGCTGCGTGGGCGGCTGTTTTTGCCGACGTGTTCGGCCCGAGTCAAGGACAGACACTCGCTGACGGCTGGGGCGGTGATCGATACGTGGCGTGGCAGTCGGGTGCAACGACCTGCGTGCGTGCCCACATCGAGGCAGACACCGCAGACGCGCTCGACAAGTATGCGACCGCCCTCGAGGAATGGTCTCGAGACGCCCAGCGTCGGGACGTGTTCTATCCGACGGCCGACGTTGTACGCGTCACGGCATGCGCTTGAGTCAGAGAGATGTACCGGCGTAGGGAGCCGGGTCCTTTGGTCCAGGGATCATCAGTGGCGTCCAGTCGGTGAGGTTCTCGATCGCATCGGAGACCTCCCTCCAGCCTGATGGATCCCATCCTTGGGCCGTCGCGGCTATGGACCCATCTTGTTTGACAAGGGCGAGGGCGGGCAGCGTAGTGAGCCCGAGAGCCTTGGCCGCAGCACGTTCGGGGTCGGCAAACGTGAGGAACTCATCCGCGTAGGGCCCAAGGAACGCTTTCACTCCGTCGACTGGGCCAGTCGCAAGCCACGCGACGCGCACGTCTGCTCCCCGGTAGTGATGGAACACACGCTTGATCGTGTCGAGCAACCAGGAACTCTCATGGGTGTATGGGTCGATCACACCGACCAACATCGGGAACGTCGTGAGCCAATCCGAGAATGGCCGTCCGTCACCATTGATCGGGTTGAGTTCTGGATCTCCGTCGAGTGCTGCCACGGGCGAAACGGTAGCGGATGTGCGAACGCGACGCACCCATGTATCGTCTGCTTTGTGCACCCCATGGAACGGCTTCGATATGTGGCTCGCGCCGGTTCGGCACCCGATCGGATCCTGGTGGGCGAGGCCGTCCCCGCCTTGGGTGCCTTCAGCAGCCAGCCAGGAGCGATGTTGGTGGCGCTGCGCCAACTCATCAGCAGACAGCCCGAATCCCCCGGGTTGCTGGCCCTCGCAGCGCACATGCTCCAGGCGCTCGACCCGCTCGAGGCCGGCTGGGCGTTTGCCGATGCTCTCGATACCGATCGAACATCTGAGCAGGCGGAGGAAGTTGCGATCTCTGAGTCCGGGGGGACCGATGTGATCGATTCGATCATCACAGGCCCCGGGGAAGCTCTGTGCCCTCTTGGGACCAGAGCCTGGATCGACCATGCAAGCGCAGCCGGCCGATCGGTCGTGCTCGTTACACCAATGGGAACGCGACTGCCTTGCTTGTTGTACGGCAGTTATCTCGAGAGGAATGGGTGTTCCAGCTCCGATGACGTGGTGGAACGTATTCCCCTCAGTCGATTCGATGACCTCATTGGGCCCGACGGCGTATTGCCCGTCAGCTCATGGGTACCCGATTGTCCTGACGTGGCAGAAGTTGCGCGACTCTGAGATCGAGTGAAGACAGTTCGATCGTTGGCTGAACGCCGAGCGCGCGAGTGAATGTTTCGATGACTCTGGTTTGTTCTGCTTCGGTCAGTGCCGAACCGCTGGGCAGACAGAGACCTTGATCGAAGTGGGTATTTGCGGCATGTCCACCCGTGACCGGGCTGCCGAGATACAGCGGCTGTTGATGCATGGGCTTCCACGATGGGCGAGCCTCGATTCCTTCATCGGAAAGACGCCCGCAGATGGACGCAGGTGCCGCGAATCGGTCGCGGTCGATCTGAACGACCGTCAGCCACCCATTGCCGCGGCCGTCGCGATCCTGGCTGATCACGTCGAGTCCCTCAATGTGGCTGAGTTCGTCAACGTAGCGCCTGTGAATGGCTCGGGTTCTGGCAACGAGTCGGTCGAGTCGTTCGAGCTGAGAACAACCAATTGCTGCGGAGATGTTCGACAGCCGATACGCGTATCCGAGTTCGCTGTGTTCGAAGTGGAGCGCCGAGTCGCGGGCTTGAGAGGAGAGATACCTGGCACGTTCGATCAGGTCGGCTTGACCCACGAGTGCACCGCCCCCACCCGTGGTGACCAATTTGTTGCCGTTGAAACTGAACGCCGCAAGTTTCCCGAACGATCCGGCCGGCCGACCGAGGTGTGTGGCGCCGATCGCTTCAGCCGCATCCTCGATGATCGGAATGTCGAACCGACGGCAGGTTCGCTCGATTTCTGAATAGTTGGCGCATGCCCCGTACAGATCGACGGTCATGACGGCTGCTGGGCGATAGCCCACTGCGTCGAGGTTGAGTATGGCTCGTTCGAGTTGAGCCGGATCGACGTTGCCCGTTCGGGGGTCGCAGTCGACGAAGTGTGGTACCGCCCCGACGTATCGCACCACGTTTGCCGACGCCACGAACGTCACAGTCGGAACGAGGACGATGTCACCAGGCCCGATTCCAAGTACCCGAAGCGCCAGGTGCAAGGCCGCGGTCCCGCTCGTGACAGCGACTGCTGCCTCGGTCCCCGACACCGATCGCAGTCTTGCTTCGAATTCGTTCAGAGCCGGACCAGCAGGAGCAATCCAGTTGCTGTCGAACGCGTCGAGTAATGCTCGGCGTTCGCGAGCGGACATGTCGGGAGGGGAGAGGTGGATGGGAGCGTGGGCCATGTGGCACTCCTCGGGTAGGCCAATTGACCCACTTCCTGTCGGCAGCAACCACCTCCACATGATCTTCTCTGGTTTCCGGTGAGGATTTGCAGCGCTCAGTTCGTTCGTTCATGTGGTTTTGGGGAGGATGGGGCGTGCAATGCGACGACGAGTTTCCCGACGGCGCGTTTCCCGACGACGAGTTTGTCCAAGCGGTGAGGCAGTGGTGGCCATCGAATGCGCGAGATCTTCCCTGGAGACACACGCGTGACCCCTGGGCGATTCTCGTGAGCGAGATCATGGCGCAGCAGACCCAGGTCGGGAGGGTCGTTCCGAGTTGGCGACAGTTCCTCGAACGCTTCCCCACGCCCGCCGATGCGGCTGAAGCTCCATCTGGCGATCTCGTCGCCATGTGGAGCGGACTCGGATACAACCGCCGTGCAATTCTTCTTCATCGCTGCGCTGTCGAGATCACCGAGCGGCATCGGGGTCTGGTGCCTCGAGAACTTGCGGAGCTGCTCGAACTGCCTGGCGTCGGCCCGTACACCGCCCGTGCCGTCCTGGCCTTCGCGTTCGAGCGCGATGTCGCCGTGGTGGATACGAACGTCGGTCGGGTCCTTGCCAGGGTGCAAGGGGCGACGCTGAGCGGGCAGACCGTCCAACTCTTGGCGGATTCTCTCGTGCCGCCCGGACGTGGGTGGGAGTGGAATCAAGCGATACTCGACTTCGGCGCGATGATCTGCTCGAAGAAGGCTCCAGGTTGTGAGATCTGCCCGGTGCGCGAGGTGTGTGGTTGGGTTGGTGTCGGTGATGACCCGGCAGTGGGTTCGGCGTCGGTGAGCACGAGTCAGTCCGCATTCTTTGGATCCGATCGTCAGGGTAGAGGCCGTCTCGTCTCTGCGCTGCGCAGCGGTGACGTTCACGAACGAGATGCGGCCCGGGTCATGGGTTGGGAAGACGATCAGGCCCGGACTCAACGGGTGGTCGAGACGCTCATCTCCGATGGCCTGGTGGTGCGAATTGGCGCCAGCCTTGTGTTGCCATGAGGTCGAGCCTCGTCGCTGTGCGCGTCATTTGTGTCACAACGTTTTTCCCGCGGGTCCCTAGCCCGTAACGTTGGGGGACAGAGGAAATTTCGAAGAAGGGTTGTCGAGTGCAGGCTGGCGTCACGGTTTCGTTCTTCGGTGTTCGCGGATCGACGCCTTGCGCGTGCACCTCCATGTCTCGGATCGGTGGAAACACATCGTGTGTGGTCATCGAACGCGATGGCGAAGATCCCATCATCTGTGACGCTGGTACCGGCCTTCGATTCTACGGACTCGGCCTTGGCGAGGATCAGTTCCACGGCACGATGTTGATCAGTCATTTGCATTGGGATCACGTTCAGGGGCTTCCGTTCTTTCCTCAGATCCTCAACGAAGAATCAGACCCGCTTCTCGTCGGTCCGCCTCAGCCAACGATCTCCTTCAGAGAAGCCTTGTCCGACTTCGTGCGACCTCCGTACTTTCCTGTGCGGCTCGATGTGCTCGCTGGGAGTATGCGCTTCCAGGATCTGTGGGAGGACTCCATGCAAGTTGGATCCGCGATGGTCACCGCTCGGTCAGTTCCCCACAACGGTCGTACGAGTGGGTATCGCATCGAGTGGGACGATCTCTCGATCGCATACGTCCCCGATCATCAACAACCAAACGATGAGACCCATGTCGATCCTGGTGTGCTCGAACTGGCTGACGGTGTCGACCTGTTGATCCATGACGCGCAGTTCACTCCTGAACTTTTCTCCGTTCGACGCGAGTGGGGCCACTGCACCACTCGATATGCGGCAACGGTGGCCGAGACAGCTGGCGCAAAGCGGCTCGCAATGTTCCACCACGATCCACTACACGATGACGATGCGATCGATGGTCTTGTGGCCGAGGCGCAGGGGTGGAACACGTCGTGTGAGATCTTCGCAGCCTCAGAAGGTCTCAAGATCAGTTTGTAGGGGTGGGAGCCAGCTGGAGCCCGTCGGGGTTCATCGGCGGTGACGACTTCCGATCGCAGCCAGGTATGCCTGCTCGTGCACCTCTCCGGTGCGGGCTGGGGCGTAACGATCGTCGAGTTCGGAGGCGAGAAGTTTTGCGCCGAATGACTCGTCGTCATACCCGCTTTCCACGAGACCAAAGAGCTCGCTGAGCGCTTCCGTGTCACCAGTCGGGTACACGCGTCGTCCGTCCGTACCAGTAGTGGTGTCGAGAATCTCGCAGTGCGGATCGATGTCGCTGGCGATGATCGGGAGTGCCGCTCGTCCAGCTTCGATCAGTGCCGTCGGCAGGCCCTCGAGGTGCGACGAGGTGACAAATGCTCCAGCATTCGTGAGGATCTCGGCCAGTTCCTCGCCGTACAGCGGACCTGTGAAGATCACTGCAGAACATCCTGCGGCCATTTCTTTGAGATGATCGACATATTCTTCGGTCCCGGCGGCTCCGCCCACGACCACCAGCGACATGTCGGTCATGGCCGAAAGGTACCCGGCGATCATCTCGTGTGGTGCTTTTTCGGGAACGAGTCTGCCAACCGAGATGAAGTACTTCTGGGGGGAAAGTCCGTAACGCGTCAATGTCGACCCCGGTGCGACGTTGGGGATCGCATGCGTCGAGTTCGGGACGACCGTCGTGCTGCGCTGGAACTCATCGGCGTATTCATGAGCGAGCGTCTCGGAAACCACCAGAGTCGAGTGCGGTACCCGGGCGCTCACGCTGGCAGCGAAACGAAGCACGAGTCGGGCGCCTCGCCCCCATTTGTCACGTTTGTCATCGCGTCCGTGCACGGTTACCACGACGGTCGACCTCGTCAGGAGCCGGGAGATGATCGACATCATGCCTGGTCCGAGCGCGTGGAAATGGATGACATCGAAGTCTCGACCGATGCAGTACACGGCCGCTCGAAACGCGTGGATCATCGCTCCGATTCCCGGCGACTGGGATGCCGGAAGATACACAAGTTTCACACCGTCGATCATTGGCGGGTGGTGTTCGTAATCCTCCGAGCGGCAAAAGACGGTGACTTCGTGGCCCCGGGCCACGAGCTGTCGGGACAATACGTCCACGACGGTTTCTACGCCGCCATAGTTGGCCGGCATGCCCCGGGTTCCCACCATGGCGATGCGTAGGTGCTCGTGTGTGCGGCGTCTCATCATTTGATCTCAGTCGGTCGAATGGACCTCGCCGTTGAACCTTCGGCACAAGACGTCACGCTCCGAGGGGATACGCGGCCCGCTGCACGCGGTCCAAACTGCCGAGAGAACGTGCGACGTCCGTTCATTGGATCCGCCGCATGTGTGCGATGTAGCGAGCAGATCGCTCGACGTAGTTCGCTGAACTCATGAGGTTCGTTTCGACCGAATTCGCGCCCTCGCGGATGGTCGCGGGAACCCCGAGTGCCATGGCATTGGGAGGGATCACCTTTCCGCCCGGCACCAAAGCATTGGCGCCGACGAGCGCTCCTGACGACACGATCGCGCCGTGCAAGATCACCGATCCCGACCCGGCGAGCGATCCGTCTTCGAGCGTGCAGCCTTCGAGGTGGGCGTTGTGCCCGATCGTGCAGTCATCGCCGATCGTCGTCGTGAACTCCGAGGTGCAGTGCAGAACAGCGCCATCTTGTACCGACGTGCGAGCGCCGATCCGGATCGTGTTGTCATCTGCTCGGATGACCGCACCGGGCCAGACAGATGAGTTGGCACCAAGAATCACTCGACCGATGATCACGGCTTCTGGATGAACAAATGCGTCGGGATGGATGTCTGGTTCCCACCCTTGCTCGAGTGCGTATATCGGCATCTGTCAGTCGTCCTTCGAGAGCGCTAGCGCGAGCAGGTGAGTCACAGCATCACCAACCGCGAAGCATGCGTGTTGGTTGTTTGATCTTCTTCGCGATCGCGAAAAAGCACTTCAGTTCTTCGATGCGACCCACGTCAGCTCGGCGAACTCCGTTCACATATCCCTTCATCACCATGCTCGCGAACGAGAGGTCCGAGGCGCCATGTTGTTTCAGTTCTTCGAAGTTCAGTCCGTTTCGACCAGAGTTCTTCGCGTGGCTACGGGATGCGAAGAGCGGAGCGTCGTACTTCTTGAAGGTGCCGCGCATCGCCATCTCGACGAGCAAGGTCCGATCGCCGCCATAGAACGGTCCGTGGAGTTTCGTCTGCATCATCATCGCTCTGCGCATGATTCCGAAGATGTAGAAGTTGCGGTGGTTGTTGTTGATGACCGCGTCGATTCGGTCATGTGGATGCTCGGAATGGAATCGTTCGTCGCCCGAGGGAGGGGACAGGCGGATGGCCTCCATGTAGCCATCGCCGCCGAGCCAGCCCTGATCCATCTCGAGCATCGGTTGACTCTGCGGGTCGATCAGAAGGCTCTGGCTGTGCCCGATCACGATCGCGGGATCGGCATCCATCATCGCAATGACGTTCGACAGATAGCCAGGTTCGATGCGATCATCAGCGGCAGCCCAACGGAACAGCTCACCGCTGGTGAGGCGGAAGAGTCGATTGAAGTTTGCCGGACCCCCGATGTTCTCATCGTTGCGCGAGTACTGCACCCGCGCGTCTGAGGCGACGAACTCGTTCACGATGTCGGCGGTGCCATCGTCAGAACAGTTGTCTGACACGACGATCTCGAAGTCTCCGAAGTCCTGCTCGAGGTGACTGGTCAGCGCTTCGGCGATGTAGTCCGCGCCGTTGTAGACGGGGACTCCGATCGAGAGGCGCGGCTTCGAGCTGGTCATATTGGGCTTTCAATTCGTCGTGCGGGTGGATCGCCGCTCGGGAGCTGCGGAAGGCTGTAGTCGGGTTCGACAGGTGGAGTGATCCTCTTTGCGCCCCATGTGAGCACGGCCAGGTGAGCGAATGCGATGTTGAGGTACCACCAGACGATCGTATTGAGGAGAACGTTCTCGGTGATCAGCTGCGCGGCCACGGACAGCAGCGCGGCGATTGCTCCGACGCTGACCAGTCTCATCTGCCGATCGAGGACGTTGTCGCGTGCCTTCTTCCACGTCTTCCACCCTGCGTATGTGGCGAAGCCGAGCACCAGGAGGAAGCCCATGCCGCCGAGGAGGCCCCCCTCGATGAATGCCTGTAGGAAGCTGTTGTGCGGATCTTTTTCCTCGATCGTCCGAGTCTTGGTCGCATCGAGACCCACGCCCGACACCGGGTTCTCCCAAAAGAATGGTGCAACCTTCTCCCAATAGCCGATTCGCCAGCCGAGAGAGTCATCGGTCTTGACACCACCGTTTGCCCCGGTGGTGGCAGTCAGGTTCGAGAGTCGATCGCCAACGCCCGGTACGGCCGCCGCGACGGCCATCGCACCTACAAGGATCACGATCACCAGTTTCTTGTTGATACGAGCCGCCATGACGAGCGCGCCGATCAGGAAACTCGCCCACGCCCCTCGTGCGAACGTGGCGATCAGAAGGAAGCCTCCGAGGCAGGCCGCTGACAAGACGACGAGCTTCTGCTTGACATCGACGGTCGGAATGACACTGATCGTGAGGAGCACGACAAAACTCAGATATGTGGCATAGGAGTTCGGGTGGGCGAACGAACCATCGATCCTCACCAGGCCTGACCCACCGGGGTCGAGGGTGCCGGTGAAGAAGAACTGCACGAGTCCAGTGATGAACGGCACGATCATCCCGATGCCCGATGCGGCAAGGAGCTTCCAGAGGTTCCGGCCGTCTTCGAGAAGCATCTGTTCTATGGCGAGATACAGGAGAACAACGGAGGCGAGGCCGAACATCGCTCCTTGGGAGACTCCTCGATCAATGGAAGTAACGAAACTTGGGACGAAGAGGATGAAGAAGCCAATGAATGCCCAGCCCAGTGGTGTGATCGGATTCCAGTTGCCGCTTCGTTTCCGACTGATGAGATGGAGCAACGTGACGAGAATGGCCAGGATCCCGAGAATCGCCGATGGCTGGAACGTGCCGAACTCGTCAGCGATCAGGTCATCGAGAGCGGGGCGTACCGCAAGGGTGATCAACAAGAACCAGGAGTACCGGTAGAGCCCGATGATCGCCAGAATCACCGCAGACAGAACTGTCCCACCGAGAATGACGAACGGCGTGTCCGGAGAGGTGGATTGAAACGCAAGGGCGGCAGCCAAGCCCACGATGATTGCCCCGAGGACGACGAAGATGGACATGGGCCCCGGAAGCGGCCCTGGGTTGCGTTGCTGGGGCTTCTCGGGCTCGACCCGGACCGACACTCGGTCGCTCGGCGGAGTCGTCGAGTAGGTGGTCACGTTGCAGCATCTCCGAATGCGAGTTCGTATCCCCAGCGCGTGAGATGTGGGGCCAGCTCGGCCTCGAGCTGGCGCTGCTGGAGGCTGGTCAGGTCGCGTCGCCACTTGTCGTTCGTGTTTCGGAAGCCGAAGTCGATCACGGCCTGTTTGAAGCCGGTCGTGAGTTCAACATCGGAGAATTCACACACGGTCTCGAATGTGCCGGCGGGGTCATCGCAGAGATCTTCGTATCGGAGCTCCAAGAAACGGGTACTGGGGACCAACGTCGTCGCTGTAACCATGGCGTCGAACATGTCCGATAGCTCCATGGCACCGAGTGTCACGAAGGATTGACCCGATGCCTCCCAGCGAGCGGACTGCTCAGGTGTCATGTCTTGACCGCGCCAGCCCTTGGTTCCTCGCCAGCCTTCCCAAAAGTCGATCTGCATGATCGAATTCACCACGGCCCGACCGTCGCGAACGATGTGGATGAACTTGGCATCGGGGAAGGCTGCTTGGAGGTAGCCAATTCGAGGCCACCCGGTGATCTTGATCAGTGGCGTTGGTCGACCATCGACGGTCAAGCGGCTGACTGCGGACTGAAGGTTCGACTTCGTTCGTTCGGTCAGATCCGTGGCGAGCAGGTCACGAAAAGGCTCGCTGAATCCAGGGGCGATTCGTTCCCAGTAAGCGTATGCCTCGCTCGGCTTGAGGTGCCCGGGTTCGATGAGCCCTCGCGAGATAGCTGCACCGATGAGAGGTGTGTCGAGACCTCGGAGAAGCGCTGAATTGAGACGCTCACCCGAGGGCAAGACATCGAGAATCTTCGAGACCCAAGAGACGTGTGGGTGTCGGGCGAACGCGTGGTGAAAGGCTGTCGAGCCGCTCCGCCCCGCGCCGACAATGAATACCGGAGGGTTGGTGGCCATGTTCAGCCTGCTTTGCTACTTGCGTCCCGGCCCCAGCGACCATCCTTCGATCGCTTCTCGGTCGAGGTGTCCTCTGTCTCATCAATGAACCTCTCGTCAGGCTCATCATCGGTCTCTTCTTCGTCGAACTCGTCGAACTCGTCGAACTCGTCGAGTTCTTCGAGCACGTCGGCCTCGGCCTCGTCGTCCTCATCCACTACAACGAGGGGCGTGAAGTTCGCTTCGGGCAGCGCTCGCGATCCTTGTGCTTCGAGGATTCCGGCCGCTTCGAAGTCATCGGCATGACGCAGGGAGGCTTTTGGCCTCTTTCGGACGAGGTCCCAGATCGTGAACACCAAGATGGTCAGCAGGGCTACTGGAACAGCAAATAGGAGCAGACCCGTGAGGAGGCTGGCGATGCGTGAGGTTTCTTCAGTGACGACTTCGGAGATGATCAACGGTTGTTCGCGCTCGGTCTCGATGGAAGCAAGCGCGGCTTCGCCGTCGCGAATCGCATTCCGCTGATCGGCGAGTCGCACGTTGATGGCGTCGATCTGTGTGACCAATTGGCGGTACTGACGGTCGATGGGTTCGAGTCGGTTGGCTTCGGCCTCGAGGACCTCGAGTGATGGTTCGGGCTCAGGCACGAGCTGTGTGCTCGGAACACCGTCTTCGTCGAAAACCACTTCAGTGGGCCGATTGATTTGGAACTCTCTTCGCACCACGACCGCTGTCGTCGCAAGGTCGTATGCCGTCGTCGGGTTGAGCCCGCCTGCTTCCCGCGTCAGTACGGTGACCTGCGCGTCGAGTTCTGCCAACTCTGCTTCGTTCTGGCGGGCGCCAGCTTTGTCCCCAGCGAGGGTCTTCTCGAGGGTGATCGTCAGGGCCTCGATCCCGGTTTCGATGGCAACGCTCTGGGCATCGGCAGGGTTCTCTGACACCACGTTGATGTCGACGGTGGCCACACTGGCACCGGATTGGTTCACCGTGATCACGTAGCTCTCTTCGTGGACGAGTCCCGTGCGTGCCTCGACTGCGTTCACGACAGCGGGAAACTTCGCTGTTTGTGCAATCTCTTCGACGAAAATGTCGAGTTCGGCCGGCTGGAAGTCGTCTTGGGCCACACGATTCGCATTGAGCACGTATCGCGCCTGCCATTCCGTAGGCGCATCGAGCGCGCCGAACAAGCCCGCTGCACCCGCAAGGCCTGCAACGAGCGCCAAGACGAGCGGCCGCCAACCGGTGAGGTGCAGGAAGGAGGAAAGTTCTCCCGAGTTATCGCTCTCGATATCGGTCATTCAGAATTCTTCCCTCACACGCAGTCAAGACAGACTATTCCCGCAACCACGTGCTGCGGTAATTACGCCCACAATGATTCCTGCGGATGCACGCCTGTGAGGAATCCTTCGGTCGCTGTGAGGGCAACCATAAGCCAAAACCATGTTGTTTTGCAGGGCGCGCAGCGGTTCTTGGCCCGCCTGTAACCCGATTGACACGGGGAGGCGTCTACCTGAGTCGCCGGTTCACTTTGCGAACGAACGAAACAAGCTCGGCGCGTACTCGAAGCATCGTTCGGGGGATCGGCGCGCTGAGTGCTTCGGCGCCGCCGTTCCACCAGTGACGGTGCGGTTGGCTTTGCATCGCTGCCCGGATCCCTTGGCGTTGCGCGATTGGCAGGCTGACCGTGTCCCCGCTCCAGCCGTCTTCGAACGGGTAACTGCCCCACGCCGTGGCTTCGGCTCGCGTCGGGCGAGTCCAGAACAGCTCGAACACATCGATTGTCGAGGGTCGCAGATCGATATCGCTGGGTAGCTGAAGAGGAGATGTTGCAAGCTGCAACACCGTCGCACGGATCGTCGAACGAAGCATTTCGAAGCCCCAGTTGATGACTGCGACGTTTTTCGGTTCGACGAGATCGGCAACCACTTCTCCATTTACTTCGCTGTACCCGGTGACCGACCCATGGTCTGCGTTACACGCCATCTCGACGAGGGTGAGCAGCCCTGGGGTCTTCAAGAAGCCGGTGCCCGAACGCTCGTTTCGGATGTATGCCTCGGGGGAACCAAATCCCAGATCTGCTGCGTCGGGGCGCTGGCCGAAGTAGAACGCAAGTGGAGGTCGTTGTCCGACGGTCTCGAGCACTGAGCTGAGTGCATTGAAGAGCGTCGAACCCGTTCCTTGGTCGACGACGGCGATCGGGGCATTCGTGATGACACCCTCCCGCTCGAGATACCGCAGCATGAGCGAGCGCTGTTCGGATGCGAGATCGAGGATCGTCGCGGACACGTCGTCGTGTCCGAGCAGTTGGCAAAGTCTCAGTCGGTGTTCGTCCGAAAGCGGCTCACGCCACATGCTGGGCACGAGCCCGGCCTTGCTCAGGTGTGGTTCGAGCTGTTCGGGCTCGACACCGAACCGGTGTGCGACGAGCTCGAGTGTCACGCCGTCGACATCGCCCGTCGGTGGGACAACAGCCGAGATCTTGTCGTCGTCGATGCTGGTCAGACTCGGAAGCAGCCATGCTGTTCGACTGCCGAGCAGGTACGAGAGCTCGCCGGTGTAGCCGACCTTTGGCGCGAGCTCCTCGGCGATGTCGAGCATGATCTGCCCGTCGCGAGCGATGAAGAAGACCTTTTCTATATGGCTCTCCATGGCTTGTCGAAGAATCCACAAGACGTTGCCGATGAGGAACGGTGTGACAACGCCAGCTGTGACATCGCGGATGTGTCGTTCGTGTTCGGTCTGACCGTGGAGCTCAGTTCTGACCCGGCGTGAAGCACCAGCGAGGAGCGAGGTCATGCCATCGGTCTCGTACGCCCACATCTCGAGTTGCTTCTCGAAGCGGTTGAGATTGCCAGCGTCCACGTGAGTCGCGCGCATTCCTGCCCGTTGCGGCGTGAGGAAGTCGCTCCTCTTGTCATTGCCGGTGTGGTGAACGTGCTTCGCCGAGACGCCGAGTTCGCGTAGGACATGTGGCCAAAGGGCGCCTGTTGCCTTCGACGCGCTGTACTCGTTGGACACGAACAGTCGATCCTCATCCTCGATCAGCTTGTGCAATACAAGTTGCTCCCGGATGAACCAGCTCGGGAGGTACATGTCCGAAACGAATACAACTTCATGACCGCGCATGCGCGCCGCTGCGATGCGCTGGACGCCGTCGGACATCGGCACGAGGAGATCGCTCTCGAGGTCGAGCTCCTCGGCGATGAGTTTGCCCTGTGTACTGCGATCGATACCGAGGGAGACTCGCATCTCGTCGTAGATCGTGCCGATGTTCACCGACGAATCAAGACCGCCGGCATTCTTGAATGCACGAATCTCAGCTGCGGTCCGCTGCCGCGCAAAGGACTCGCCCGAACATGCGATGAGCTGTTTTGACGCCAGACGTTGCCCGAGCTGTAGAAACGCCGCACGAGGATCACCGACCCGCCGTGTCAGTACCGTGTCGAAAATGTCGAACGACTCAATGCGTCGCATGTAACTCAGACCTCGCCCCGAAGCAGTCGTTCCTCCCGATGAGAAACGGCCACGCTTCGTCCTTGTCTACAGCTATCGCGGCACGCTGTGCGGCGTCAAGGGGCGTATTGCCACAAAAAGGGTCAATCAGCGATCAATAGTCACGTCAAGTTCTCGATAGATGTCGAACAACCCTTCGAGGTAGTGATTTCGCGTGAACCGAGTTTCAACGAACTCGCGTCCCGCATGACCCATTTCGGACAACTCCGAGCGGCTCTTGAGGTTCATCTTGCGCAGCTGGGTGGCAAACGAATCGACATCGCCGGCTGTGGCGAGGAGGCCGGTTTCGCCAGGGACGATGAGCTCGGGAATCCCACCGAGGTCTGAGCCGATTACCGGCGTGCCAACGCCAAAGGCTTCGAGGAGCACGACGGGCGCGTTCTCGTAGCACTCCGAGGGTAATACCAGCGCTCGAGCATCTCCGATGATGTCGAACAGTGCGTCGCCGGTCTGATATCCAGCGAAGTCGACGTCAGCGCCGGTGCGTTCCACGAGGGCTCGGAGTTCGTGTTCTTGGGGCCCGGTGCCGACGATGGTTGCAGCGACACCGCTCGCTGCGACGGCGTTCACGAATGTCAGCAAACCTTTCTCTTCGGAGAGTCGCCCTACGAAGACGAATCGTTCGCCTGGTCCGTACGTTGGTGAAAGGTCTGACACATCCACGGCGTTGGGGAGGTATCGAGCCTTCTCCTCCGGAAGTCCCCAGTCGATGAGTTTGTTCATGTGGAAATGGCTCGGGAGGATGAACAGGTCGACATTCTTCTTGTAGCTGCCCAACATCTGATGGAGCGAGGTCTCGAACGCAGCGATGGTCGACAGGGCGAGCGAGTCTTTGAGACATCGCTGTCCGATGGCGTTCCATGTCTTGCCACCCTTGCATCGTTCGCACACACCATCGGGGGCAAGCATGAGCTTGGAGGGGCAACCGATCTTGAGGTCGTGCACGGTCATCACCGATGGCACTCCCTTTTTGTGAATCGCTCCGAATATCGATGGAGTCAGGTGGTGATACACGTTGTGCGCATGGACGATGTCGGGTCTGACATCGTCGATCAGTCTCCCGATCTCACGTCGCGCCTCGAGGGAGTACACCGACTTGACAACCTTGCGTACCTTCTCGATCGGCGCGTATTGGCTCGCGAAGTCGATTTCCTCGACGAAGTAATCTGAGTACTCGGTGTCGAAGTTTTGCTCGTATTCCATCGCAAACGGAACGATTTCCCACCCGCGATCGACCAACAGTTCGTTCTGGTCGAGCATGACTGCTTCGGCCCCGCCGCGGCGGTAGTAGTAGCTGGTGACGGAGATCTGCGTTGGCACAATTGATCTATCGGGAGGAGATGGGTCTGCTTGATGTACTCATGGGATTGTGATTCTGTCCGATGTTGAGGTATCGCCGGTGGAGTCGCGTTCCGCTGGCGCCCGTACCATTCACCGTAGGCCGCCAGCCGCGAAGAGGAGACCGTTGTGTTTGTCGATCTGACGGAGAGTGTTCCAGCGTCGATCCGAGCCGACGTGGCGATCGTAGGAACCGGAGCCACAGGACTCAGTATGGCGATGAGTCTCATCGAGCACGGAGCCACCGTTGCGATGTTCGAGACCGGGCACTTCGAGCGATCCGATCGCGCCGAGGCGCTCAGCGACGCACAGGTCAAGGGATCGCTCCCCATCTGGATTCGATCGCGAAGTCGATTCCTCGGAGGCTCGACGAATTGCTGGGGGGGAAACAACAGTCCGCTCGACCCAGTCGACTTCAACCGAGACTGGGTTCCGCAAGCGCAGTGGCCGATCGGTCCAGAAGACCTCGCACCCCATGCAGAGAGAATCCATGAGCTCTTTCGTTTGGGTGAGGTGGATTTCTCCGTCGATTATTGGAAGCATCGTTTGGAGCGGGTTCGAGATGCTGTGCTCTTCGAAGGCTCCGACCGTGTCACGACCAAGATCGTGCAGAAGACCGAGGTCGGGCATCTCGGGCAGGTCCTCGAGCGGCCGATCAATCGTTCGGATGCGCTCACGGTGTACCTCAACGCTCAGATCGTGAACATTCAGACTTCGCCCGATGGTTCCACGGTCACCGGTCTCGATGCCCGATCGGTCGATGGGGCACTCACGACGACGGTGTCGGCGGACAGCTATGTGCTCGCAACCGGACCCGAGAATGCTCGACTTCTCCTCGCGAGTCGCGATCGATCTCCCGCAGGCGTTGGCAATTCTTACGACCAGGTGGGCCGTTATTGGATCGCCCATCACAGCGCGCTTCGAGGCTGGATGGAGCCCGATCCAGAGCTCGACTGGGAGTTCTACCACCTCGTCCCGAAGCCAACGGGTGAGCAGCGAATATTTGCCTTCTTGCAGATCTCCGAGGAGCTCCAACGCAACGAGAAGTTGCTCAATTCGGCGGCGAACTTCGAGCGGTTCCGACCGCACGCGTCGTTCAACTATCGCTCCAGTGCCGTCTCCACGGTGAAGTCGGCACTCAACAGGCCGACGACTCCTCTCGATCCTCCGCCGTTCACACCCCGGCTCGCAGGTGGAATCTCCGCGGACGTGGCCCGTGTGGCAGGTCGGTATGTGAATGAAGCCTTTCGGAGGGGACGAGGCCAGGAGTCTCGTGTGATGATACGGAACTGGGCTGAGCAATTTCCTCATCCAGACAATCGAGTCGAGCTCACCGACCAGGTTGACGCGCTCGGAACTCCCCGGATGAAGATCACGTCGAACCTCCAACCCGAGGATCGGTCGAATCTGCAGCGGAGCTTCGAAACATTCGCGGCCGAATTCGAGGCGTTCGGCTACGGAAAATGGTTCTCCGACTTTCCCAAAGGCGAGGAGTGGCCTGCGGGATCGATCAACACGTCGCACTTCATGGGTGGAACACGAATGAGTGAACACCCCGAGGACGGTGTCGTCGATGCCTTCGGGCAGGTGCATGGGCTCGACAACTTGTTCATCGCCGGGGGGAGCGTCTTCCCGACCGCGGGGGTGGCAATGGTGACCTACACCGCCGTGCTTTTGGCCCTTCGAACCGCTGAACACATTGCAGGAAAGGCGAACCTGGCAGCATCAACGTGACGCTGTTCCGATCTCTCGGCACGCGGGTGCAGGGGCAGCGCGCTTCGACCACGGTCACGACGGCAGCTTTCGTCTTCATAGCCGCGCTCACGTTCGTGAACGCCGTCATTCTCACGAACGCCCTCGGAGCTGAGGGGCGGGGGGCGGTTGCGACGGCCTACGGAGCGACGGTTGTGCTCGGATGGGCCTTTCAGTTCGGCATGCCGAGCGCTGCGGGCTACTTCGCCAAAGATGTCGATCGACAGGTCGTCATGAACGCCGTATGGCGGATGTGTCTCTTCGGGGCCGTACCTTTCGCGCTCCTTCTCACGCCCCTCTACCTGTGGCAGCTCAACGGGACTGCGTTCGAGCAGGGCGGGTCATCGCTCAAGTTGTGGTACCTCGCATTCATTGCGCTGCACATCTTGCAGAGCCCCTTTCAGAGCGCGGTGTACTTTCTTCGCGGCTCGGGTAGCACACTGCGATTCAATCTCTTTCTTGCGCTCCCGCAGGTGCTGGTCACGAGTGGATATCTCACGTTGCTCATCGCTGATCAACTGACGGTGACCACTGCTCTCACGTCGACGATGGCCGCGCTTGCGATCGGGTGGGCCGTCACCCTCACGTACAACCGCGCCTGGCCCGGGCGGAGCAGCGCTCCGAGCCGATTCACCCAACTGCGCAACTACGGCTTGCGCTCTTGGGTGGGGAGTCTGTCGTTCATCGTGAGCTTGCGCGTCGACCAAATGATCCTTGTGGGCTTGGTGTCGCTCGAAGATCTCGGTGTGTACGCCGTCGCGGCGGCATTGGCAACGCTCTCGGGCCCCGTGTCTCGTGGCATCGGACAGTCGCTCCAACCCTTTATTCGTCATGCGTCCAACGATGCCGAACGAATGGCCCGCATCGGTCGGTCGATGCGCTGGGTGGCGATGTCGTCTCTGGCAGTCCTGGTCCCTCTCGCACTCGTGGCTGGTACTGCTGTGCCTTGGGTGTTCGGAGACGAGTTCGGCGAGTCCGTGCGTCCGCTTCTGTTGCTGCTTCCAGGCGCGTTTGCGTCCGATCTGAATCAGGTGGTTTCGACTGCGCTCGCGAACTTCGACCGTCCGGAGAATGCATCGAAGGCCCAAGTTGCGTCAGCAGCGACGACGGTGATCGGCCTCGCGCTCCTGCTTCGACCGTACGGGATCGAGGGTGCGGCCATCACCAGCTCTGTTTCGTACACGGTCGCCTTGCTGGTCGCGCTTTGGTTCTGGCGCGCGCTGAAACGTGATGTCCTGGCTGGGCGCGCAACTGGCGCAACTATCGATTCACTCGCCGAGGGCGGCTGAAAAAGAGATCTCGTAGAATCCGCGACCGGTCGTGCCCACGACGAGCCGGTCGGGGTTTGCCGGATCGAATTCGGCCGTACGAAGTCGCGTCATGGGTAGGCCGTCGACCACGGCAGTCCACGTCTTGCCACCATCTGACGACAGGTGCACACCGGTTGCCGCGCTGATGTCATTGAATGCGGGCTCGGTGGTGACGACTGCGAGATTGTCGGCGTTTGATGGATCGATGGCTACGCCGTGAGAGAATTCGTCGTCGAACAGCTGCGTCCAGCTTTGACCATCGAAACGATGGAGGCCGCCTTGGCCTTCGCGGAATGCGATGCCATACACGGAGTCGGGTTCGGTGGCCGAGGTGTAAAGCGTGGTGATGCCCGCTGGAGGTCGACCGGCGTCGTTGAAACCTTGCCCCTGATCGATCGAGACGAGTGTGCCCGAGTCAGTCGTCACGAACACCGAACCCGATGGGGTCACAGCAACATCTCTCGCCCCGCTGATACCCGGCACGGCGACGAAATCCTGGCCGCCATCTGCGCTCCGGAACAGTTGTGTGTCGACCACGGCGAATACGATGTCGGTGGTTCCATCAGCCAAGACGGCCAGCCCCGCTGCGCCTCGTTTGACGTTTCCCACTTCTGGGAGGCCGTTCGCCGAACCTGCGAGCAACGAGAAGGTTGTTCCTCCGTCGATCGAGACTCCGATCCCGCGGAAGTTGCTGAATTGACCGAGGAGCACATAGATGCGGTCGCTGCCGTTCGGCGAATATGCGGCTTCGACACCTCCGCCCCATGCCGAGATCTCTTGTGCAGTCCGCCGCCAGGTGAGGCCAGCGTCTTGGGTCTGGATGAAGTTGCCCCCATCGAAGCCGAGAAGGATCAGCTCGGCGGGATCTTCTGGGTTGAACACGATGTCGGTGCTCACAAGTCCGCTGTACCCGCGTCCGTGAAAATAGCCGGCGGCGTCTTCGATCGTCGTGAGATCGGTCCAGGTATCGCCGCCTGTCTTCGAACCGAGCAGCGTGTCGTCGCTTCCGATTGCGATCCGGTCGGGATCGGCTGGGTGTACTGCGATGTCGTACGCCCGCAGTGCGCCCTCATATGCATCGGGACGGCTCGTGCTGCCGTCAGCGATGACGCGCCACGACTCGCCTCCGTCGTCGCTGCGGTAAATCGCTGCCTGCCCGGGTGCAACATTGGACGTGTACAACCGACTCGGTTCAGATGGCGCAACGACGATCTGGTGGAAGGAGCCGGTGTTTCCAGCCGTCGGGTTCGAAACGATGGAAAGACCTGAGTTCGATTCGTCCCAACTCGCGCCACCATCGTTCGTTTTCCAGATCCCTCCAGTGATGAATGTTCCGCCGCTGTCGGGTCCCTCGCCCATCGCCACCCAAGCAACATCGGGGTTTGTGGGGTGCGCGGTGATGTCGTAGGCATTGAAGTGGGGAAGGCCCTGGGATGACTCGGTCCAGGTCGTTCCGTTGTCGGTCGAGATCCAGACCCCACGATTCGCAACCGCGGCGAGAAGGGCTCCACCCGAGGTGAATGTGGCAGCCCTGATGTTCCCACCCGAACCAATCGTCGACAGCTGGTTCCAGCTGGCGCCGCTATCGGTCGACTCCCAGACCGACCCGTCGCCAGTCCACTCACCATTGACGTAAACCCCCGGCGCAGACCAGTTGCGCTGGTTGCCATTGAACGCCATGAGTCGATTCGAATCAGCCGGATCGATCAGTACCGTCTCGATCGCGAGGGTGTACGTGGACTCCGACACCGCAGGCATACCGGCACGGCTCAGTTCCCAGGTGCTTCCGCCATCAGCCGACGCCTGTGGACCGGACAGGCTCCCGGTCCAGAGACGCCCGTCCGCTGATGTCGTCGCGGTGATGTCGCCGATCTCCCATGACACCAGGCCGCTCGTCGACTGCCAGGTTTCTCCGAAATTGTCGGTGATGGCGATGCCGAGCATGTCACCGCCGACATAGAGGCGATCAGGGTTGCTTGGGTCGAAAGCGAGTGAGGTGATACGTCCCCCGACACCGGGTTCGCTGAGTTTGGTGAATGACGATGTCAATGTTTCGGGATCGTCTGGCTGCTCGGGTTCGCCGAGTGTCTGCCCTGGTCCAGAGGTCCCGGTCACGTCCGCTGCGTCTTGGGTGTCGGTCGATTCGGGGTTTGCGTCGTCACTTCCAGAAGTGCTTCCACCACATGACGATGCGAACAATACGAAGGCAAACATGCAACTGCGCGCCAAACCCGCTCGGGTACGTACTGGCATCAGGGTCGGCGGTGGCATGGTTGGCGATGATACCCGTGGTCGTATCGACAGGTGTGTCGTCGAGGCAGGTGTCTCTCCCCCGACACTTCAGCCTGTCGTATTCGTCTGGTCAGGCCGCATTGGCGAGCACGGCTCTCTCCAACTCCTCGTCGCGGGTCAGGCGGCGATTCAGGTTCAGTGACACGAGCACGATTGAAGCCAAGGCTGCAGGCACGGCGGCCGCGAATGCCATTGCAATGGCCACCGGGACATTCGAGGTTGGTTCGACTGGGGTGATCGAGCGATACCACTCCTCGTTGATCGAAGCCTGTGACGCTGCGATATCGGATCGTTCGACGATGGCCTGCGCCCGATCCCTCTGGAGCTGGCGGATCTCGAAGGCGTTCCGGTCGTACGAATCTGCCAGTGGAGCCAGCGTGCTCAGCTGCTCCTGCACTGCCCCTTCCAATGGTCCGACGGTGGTTCTCTCCGGATCGCTCAACAACCCAACGAGCAGAGTCTCGAGATTAACTTTCGCAGTCGTGGGTGGGACCCCTCCTGCCAGAGCGGTGAGGCGCTCCTGTTCGTTCTCCAATCGGTTGATCTCGTCTGTCAGATCATCGATCTCTGTGCTGATCGACAGGTCCTGATTCTCGAGAACGAAATCGACCATCTCCTCTGCGACAATTCGAGCGATTCGATCGGCGTCACCGGATCGGTTCGTTCGCACGACGATCTCGACGACGGACTGTGTGTCTTCGACGACACCGATCGTCAGTGTGTAGTCCTTTTCAGCCTGCAAGAGCAGACGTTCCTCGATGCGTTCGAACACAACCGGGAACTCGACGGAGTTGACGATGTCGCTGAGGTGATCATCGAGCACCGGAAGCGGCCTGTTCTGATAACCCACCCGACGACCGAACACGTAGGTAGTGGAGGTCTCTCCAGCATCTTGCTGCAGCCCGAGCCAGAGCGCGCCACCGGCTGCGCAGACGATCGACAGAACGATCAGTCCGAGCCATGCCGAGCGAAACATCTGTCGAGGTACATCGGCGTGCATCAGACAGATTCTTCCACGCGTTCAGTGTGCCCGGTCGCCTCCCCGCGACGCACCCTCCCGGCCAGGCGGCGCCAGAAGTAGTAGAGCGCAATGAGCCCGACCCAGTAGGAGACACTCGTTGTGATCGCTGCGCCGACGACCCCGTATGGCGACAACAAGATGATGAGGCCGATCGCGGTCGCAATCGCTGAGGCGATCTGCGCCTTCGAGCCATCCTCGGGGCGGTTGAACGCCGACAATGCGGTAATGAGCACCTGGCTCACATCGGTCGCCCACGCGCCGGGTAGCAAGATCATCAGGGGGAGCACCGCTCCTTCGAAACGGTCGCCGAGGACGAATGGAATGATCGCCCAGGCTGTGGCCGCGATCGCCAGCACGATCGCCAGCGACAGGCTGGCGATCTGCACGAGCGACCGGTTGATACGACCGAGGCGTTCTTCATCCGACTCGGCGTTTCGGATGAATGGAAGCATCGCCTGCGCAATCCCACGGGCAATCGGACTCGAGACCGTCGAGATCGCTGCCGCTGCTGCGTATACGCCGAGTTCGCCGAGCGGTACGAAGTTGACGAGAAGAAGTTGATCGATTCGCAGGCTGACGAAGAAGGAGAGATTCCCCACCCACGCTCTGACGCCGAAGTGACGGACCTTCTTGAACACCTCTTGTGAGTAGCCTGACCCAGGCCAAGATCGAGTGAGCGACAGAGCAGCGACCCACCCGATGGACGTCATGATGAACGTCGAAGCCAATGCCCGGTTCACAGTCATGGTGTCTGTGGCGAACAGGATGACGTACCCGGCGCTGATCAGCACCTGGGGTAAGGCGAGCAATGCGTTGAAGCGGACGAGGTTTCCGATGCCTCTCAGCCAGAACACGCACGACAGGAAGGGCCCGTTGAAGAGTTGTAGGGCGATGAAGGCCAGATACCAGTACTTCAGATCTGCGCCACCTTCGGTGAATGACTCGCCGCTCATCTGCCAGAGGTAGAAGGGAATCATCAGCACGGCCATGGGAATGGCAGCCGTGAGCATCATCACCCACGAGGACATCATCACCCGACGGTTGTCGATGTCTTTTGCGAAGTACGCAGCAGCGTTCGGAACGCCGATCTGAAACGCCCACCCGATGACCACGGTGTTTCCGTACGCAGCGGCCACCGCTCCGCGTCCGTCGTCGCCGAGCGCCCTGGCCAGGATGAACAAATTGATGAACAAAAGGCCGTTCGTCACCAGGAACGCCGAGCTGGTGAAGATCGACTCGAGCTGTTGACGGTCCATCGTGCGGACTCGGGTGCGCAGCTTGTTCATGGGTCTGAGACGTTCTCCCTGGGGCACAGCGGCAACGAGTTCCCTGGCCCGTTGGCCGCTGTGTTCGTCATCGGCAAATCGGCCGCCAAATCAAACCTTCCCACGTTGGTGACACATGTCAGTGTCATCACGGTCAACTCTGGTGACCCAACGACCGAATAAACCTGCACGGGTGCCACCAATATGTCGCGAAGTTGGGCCAACATGCTCATGCGAGGCGGTGGGGCTGGAACCTATGTTTTCTCTCTACGTAACTGATTGGGGTAATTCATGCGAGGCAAGATTCGGCATTCTCTTCTGGGAATGGCATTGGTTGGGGCGGTCATCGCCGCACCACAAACCACGACAACTGCAGGTGCGCAGGGATGGGGCGGATTCACAGCCACCTCCGTTCCCTCGACTCTCGAAGCTGGGGGGCCAAACGCGAGCCCTGCGTTCACTGCCGCAATCACGGACGACCTTGGTGGATCGGGAGTTGACCTCTTTGTCAGCAATCACGCCAAGTCATCGGAGTGGCTGACCGATTGGGATGGCTCGGCCAAGGTATTCAAAGATGGAGTTCGGGCTCCTGGCCAAGTTGACAGCCACGGTGCAGCATTCACCGATATTGATGGCGATGGCGATGATGATCTCATCGAGTCGTCTGGTCGAACCCACATCACCCGGGTCTTCAAGAACACCGGTGGTCTACTGACCGAAATCAACAATCATGGTCTCGAGGATGTCGACGGTCGTGGACGAACGGTACTGATGGTTGACATCAACAATGACGGTGCCATGGATGTGCTCATCGTCAACCTCGACCGAACCCTCCTTTCCGAGAAAAACCCACCTGCTGCTGATCCGGCAGAGCCGAGTGAGCTCTACCTGAACAATGGCTCTGGCACGAAGTGGACCAAAGTCGCCGACCCGAACACGGTGATCGACAACGGAAACCTCCGGTATGCGCACGTGACCACAACCGGTCCTGGCATGGAGCCCGTGATCATCACGTCGAACTCAGCACAGTTCGCTGTCGATACGGTCCAGACCGATTCGGCAACGCTCATTTCGGCGGTCAACCCGGTCAATCGATCGGAGTTCCTTGCGAACAACGCAACGAGGATGCGTGATATCGCCCTCGGCGACATGGATGGCGACCTCAAGCCTGAGTTCATCGTGGCTCGTCAAGATGACCGTCTTGCGGATGAGAATTCTCAGGTGGGCTTGCTGCCGATCGGAATTGGTCAGGTTTCGACGAGCTCGTTCGACTCGAGAATGATCAACGCCGTGAGCGGAAGCGAAAAGGCCGACAACTGTCGTTCGGTGGCGCTCGCCGATTACGACAACGACGCCGACCTCGACATCTTCGGTGGTTGCGCAATGTTGGAGAGCGGTCAGACCATGAACATCATTCTGCTCAACAACGGCAAGGGGGTCTTCACCCTCGGTGCCGCCAGTCTGGTGCCTGCAACGGGTGCGAACACTGCAACGGTTGCAGTGAACGCCGACTTCAACCAGGACGGTTGGATCGACACCTACGTTGGAGGTGGCTACGACGACCAGGACGGCGAAGACTACATCTTCATGAACAAGGGTGGCACGAGTAACCACTGGCTCGAGATCGATCTCGTCGGCTCGAACCCAGACGTCATCGGCGCCCAGGTGTTCGTCGGTACCGACAAGTGGCAGGTACGAGAGACCGGCCACCGCGTACACCGTGGACAGGACATGAAGACCCTGCACTTCGGCCTTGGATCTCAGACGGCCATTGCGCCGCTTCAGATCATGTGGCCTGATGGCACGTTCGAGACCTGTACGGTCAGCGGCGGTGTCGACAAGCGTGTCACGGTCACGCAGGGAAGCTCGAGCTGTTCGACGCAGACGAAGAGCGGGCTAGTGGCCGCTGTGAGTACAGCTCCAGACAAGACTCCTGTTGCGCTCTGCAACGGTCTTCCGGTGACGGTCGACCTGTCCAAGGGTGAGAAGCCGACTGCCGGTGACGATGTCATCCGTGGAACGTCGGGTGCAGACACGATCAATGCCCTCGGTGGCAACGACACGATCTGCAGCCTCCAAGGCAACGACACGATCAACGCTGGTGATGGCTTCGACAAGGTCTTCGCCGGCCTTGGGTCGGACACGATCGTCGGTGGTAAGGGCAACGACAAGCTTGTCGGTGGTCCGGGCAACGACCTCATTCAGGGCGGGAAAGGTAACGACCGCATCCAAGGTGGCGACGGTGGCGACGAGCTCTGGGGCCAGGATGGTCTCGACCGGATCGCTGGCGGTAACGG
>CAJQNJ010000036.1 GCA_905479685.1 uncultured Acidimicrobiales bacterium | reverse complement strand
ACAACCTCCGCAAGCAGCTCGAGAACATGCAGATCCATGGCGTGACACCGGTGGTGGCCATCAACGTCTTCCCCGGTGATCACGACGTAGACATCAACGCCATCAAAGAGATCGCCTCCGAGTTCGGCGCCCGTGCGGCCGTATCGACTCATTTCTCCGACGGTGGTCGTGGTGCCTCCGAGCT
Organism: uncultured Acidimicrobiales bacterium; assembly: GCA_905479685.1. GTDB lineage: Bacteria > Actinomycetota > Acidimicrobiia > Acidimicrobiales > SHLQ01 > SHLQ01. The sequence goes on along the minus strand of CAJQNJ010000036.1, from coordinate 9,781 downwards.
GGCCGAAGCGATCGCCGAAGCCGCCGACGAAGAGTCGAACTTCGAGGTCCTCTACCCAGACGACATGCCCATTCGCGACAAGATCGAAACCGTGGCCAAGAGGGTGTACGGGGCTGACGGCATCGATGTCTCGCCTGCTGCAGCGAAACAAATCGACAACTATGAAGCCAATGGTTTCGGCAACCTGCCCGTCTGCATCGCCAAGACCCACCTCTCGATCTCGGCGTTCCCTTCGCTCAAGGGTGCCCCAACGGGCTGGACACTCCCGGTCCGAGAAGTTCGCGCCTCGGTTGGAGCAGGCTTCGTCTATCCGATCTGTGGTGACATGAGAACGATGCCAGGCCTCGGAAAGACCCCGGCGGCCCAAAAGATCGACATCGACGAGAACGGGAACATCGTGAACCTGAGCTGATGGACTGTTCCTTCTCGACACTTCCGGTCGAGATCCGTGGGCGCCAGCGCGGACCCTCAGCGAGCTCCACTCGCCTCCCGCCCCTCGGCGCTTCCTTTGTGTGTAGACGGCTCAGGCCTTTCTGGTCCCAGCCGAAGAAATCTGGAGAATAACAATGGCAATCTTTGGAAAATCAGAAGACACGGTGGTGAGCGAAGAAGGATTGGAGTATCGGCGCGGTCTGGTCGAGGGCATGACCTTCGAACTGATCCCGCTCAAGTCGGTCGAGGCAGCTATCGATGCACTCCCCGCGAACTCGAAGGTGTCTGTGACGGCATCTCCTGTCAAAGGCCTCGACGCCACGATCGAACTCGCCGATGTGATCCGGGCGCGTGGGCATCGTCCGGTCCCTCACATCTCTGCGCGGCTCGTCGACGGTCCAGCCCATGTCGCCCGCCTCGCAAAATGGTTTCGAACCGAGGGGTACGACACGATCTTCGTCGTTGCCGGCGATGCAGAGGAACCCGCTGGCCCGTACGAAGGCGCACATGGGTTCCTCAGCGAGCTGTTCGCCCAGGAACATGGACTGACCACCGTCGGCGTCACTGCCTATCCCGACGGGCACTCCCTGATCCCGACCGAGGTCGCTCACAAACATCTCCATATGAAGCAGGCGTTGCTCGCCGAGGCCGGCCTCGCTGGCTGGGCGTCAACCCAAATGTGCTTCGACACCGCGCTGATCACGTCGTGGTTGCGTTCGGAAAGAGAGTCGGGCCTCACGCTTCCCATCCACCTCGGAATCCCGGGCGTGGTCGATCGGACCAAGCTGATGACGATGGGCGTGCGCCTCGGCGTAGGAGCCTCGCTGCGCTACCTGAAGAAGAACCGGGCAGCGGTCACCAAAATGATGACACCGGGTTCATACGACCCCGATGACATCCTTGCTCCCATTGCAGCCGAACTGGCCGAACTCAACGTGGATGACCTCCACGTCTTCACCTTCAACCAGGTCGAAGCCACCGAACAGTGGCGTCAAGGGATACTCGCTGAGCGCTAGCGGTCAGGTTGCCTGTCCACGACCGAGGTCGCGACGAGTGACGAGGCATCCACCGGTGGGCCTTCGTTCCATTCATAGCCAGCGGAGAACGGATCGGGTACCCACACGCGTTCTGCGAGTTCCCTCGCGTCCTCCATCTCGAGTGGCCGCCCCAGCAGGAATCCCTGGAACGTGTCGCAGCCAAGATCCCGAAGCACTTCGAACTGTTGCTCCCGTTCGACTCCCTCAGCGACAACACTGAGTTTCAGGACCGTAGCGAGCGACAGGATCGCTTGGACGATGGCCTGACTCTCGACGGACGACTCGATATCGCTCACGAATTCCTTGTCGAGCTTGACGATGTCGACCGGCAACTCGCGAAGGTACGACAACGATGAGTAACCCGTGCCGAAATCGTCGATCGCAATCCGCACTCCCCATGCTCGGAGCGCCTCGAGTCGACGGCCACGTTCACGAAGATCCTGCAAAAGCGTCGACTCGGTGATCTCGAGTACGACCTTGCGGGGATCGATGGATGTCCGGCGAAGAACTTCGAGCGTCGACTGCACGAAGTCGTCACGTTCGAGCCGTTCAGCAGACACGTTGATTGCCACGGTGCCGAAGTTGCGGCCCTCACGTCGCAACGCTCCCAAGCTCTGGGAAATATTCGAGAACACTTCCTTGTCGAACTCCGCCATCAACCCATGCTCTTTTGCGACAGGGATGAACTCGTCAGGCGGCACTAGGCCTCGCCCCTGTCGGTACCAGCGGCCCAGGGCTTCAAAACCCACGAGATTTCGATCGCGATCGAATTGTGGTTGGAAGTTCGCATGGATGCCCGAACGGCTGCTGATCGACCGTGACAGATCTTCCTGTAGTTCCTTTTGTGCTGCCAGGATCGCACGTAGTTCGGCATCGAAGAATCGGAAGTCATTTCGACCGTTGCGCTTCACCTGATAGAGCGCCAAGTCCGACTCGCGTAGCAATTCGGCACTGTCGAGCGGTATCGATCCGGGAACCCGAGACTCCGCGTACGTCGCACCGAGGCTGAGCGATGTCGAGATGGTCGCCTTGCCGAAGTTGAAGGGTGCACGAATCGCGAACGAGAGCCCCTCGACGAGGCGCACCATGTCCCGCAGGTCGGGCCCGGAGGCGACGATCAGGTACTCGTCGCCGCCGAGACGTCCGACCTTGCAGTCGAACGGCGCTTCATCGGATGCGTCCAGCAACCGGTGCGAAATTCCGATGAGCAGATCGTCGCCAGCTTGATGACCGAGCGAGTCGTTGATCTGCTTGAACTTGTCAATGTCGCAATAGACGAGGCCAACGGTTGCATTGGTCTCGATGGCATCATCGAGGGCTGCGAGCACAGCACGTCGGCTCAGGAGGCCCGTCAGTGAATCGTGGTCAGCCTGGTATCGCAGATGGGCCTGACTACGTTCTTTGTCGAGCGCCAGACGAGCCAGATCCTGGGCGAGGCTGATGGCATCCTGATCCGGCGTCGAACTCGGGTCCGCGAGAACAGCTTGGAGGACCCAACCGAGATCCTTGTCGGTGCGATCGAGAATTGACCAGGTGCGGTCGATCGCCTCGTCGTCGAAGAAGTCATCTGTCGTGATGCGGAAGCGGCTTCCTGGGAACTGGTTGCCGAGAAGCTCAGTGATGCTGCGGAGAATCTCAGATGTATCTGCGTCGGCCGCGATCTTTTCGAGCACCGCTGATTCATCTTCTCGGAGCCGGTTACTCCGGGTGGCTGCCGCTGTCTTCTGGTCGCGAGAGATGTTGACCACCTCGTCCCCGTCCTCGCCGAGCGGGTCGGTCGGAGGGCTGGGAAGCCGGAACATCGCCGACGATGTCAGTCCGGTGGTTCGATCGAGACGTCGATGCAGGACCACGTTCCGAACCAGCGCAACACAAAGCATCACACCAAGAACACCGACAGCGACGAGTCCAGACGCGGCGATATACAGCGCAGAACTGGCTGTAGCCACGACTGCCACCACTACCAGCGTCGCAGTGCGATACTCGTCTTCCATGCGTCATCATCGACACATCTTTCCGCCCGATGAGCGACACTACACACGGGTAGGTGTTTCATGATACGGTTCTGTTCCACAATGTGGAATCCACGCGGTAGTATTTGCGTCGTGCCACATTCGACCCAAGCGGAACCGTTTCTCGTATCGGAGTGCCCATGAGCGACGAAGACGAAATTATTCTGGCTGACCTGCCCGACGACGAGCTCACCGCGCAGATGCACGACGACCTCTACGACGGGCTCAAGGACGAGATCACCGAGGGCACGAATATCTTGCTCGAACGCGGGTGGTCGGCTGATCAGGTGCTGAACGACGCTCTGGTCGAAGGCATGCGAATCGTCGGGATCGACTTCCGAGACGGGATTCTGTTCGTCCCCGAGGTACTCCTCGCGGCGAATGCCATGAAAGCCGGAATGCAGATCCTGCGACCGCTGCTCGCCGAGACCGGAGCTGAACCGATCGGCAAAGTGGTCATCGGCACGGTCAAGGGGGACATCCACGACATCGGCAAGAACCTGGTTGCGATGATGCTCGAGGGTGCTGGATTCGAAGTCGTCGACATCGGAATCAACACCGACGTAGACGAGTACATTGCGGCTATCGAGGAACACAAGCCCGACATCCTCGGGATGTCAGCGCTCCTGACCACCACGATGCCGTACATGAAGGTGGTCGTCGACACGCTGATCGAACGCGGTATGCGAGACGACTACATCGTACTTGTCGGGGGAGCACCATTGAACGAAGAGTTCGGAGCTGCTGTCGGAGCAGACGGGTACTGCCGGGACGCCGCCGTCGCATCGGAGATGGCCAGCAAGCTCGTGCAAGAACGCCGTGCCGCAGCCATCTGACGTTCCCACAGGCCGCACACTTGTCATCTCGTGCGGCGCACTCGCCGGAGAGATCCGCGCCATAACGAACACCACCGGCTGGGAACACGTCGACTTCGAATATCTTCCTGCCAACTTCCACAATCGCCCGGAGAAGATCACCCCGGCACTTTCGGACCTGTTGTCCGCGCGTGCATCTGACTATGGACAGATCCTCATCGGCTATGGCGACTGCGGGACCGGTGGCGATCTCGACCGACTTCTCGAGCACTACCCAACCGCACAGCGTCTGCCTGGTGACCACTGTTACGCATTCTTCGCTGGCCTCGACCGCTTCATGGAACAGTTCGAGGGCGAACTCGGAACGTTCTTCCTCACCGACTTCCTCGTCAGACACCAGGACGCGCTGATCTTTGGCTCACTCGGGCTGTCCGACCACCCTGAACTCATCGACACGTATTTCGGTAACTACTCGCGAGTGTTGTACATCGCGCAGAGCCCGACCCCAGACCTCACGGAGGCAGCACGGTCATGCGCGAAACGCCTGAACCTCAACTTCGACCAACTCGACGTCGGACGCGGTCATCTCGAGAGTCGGATCCTCGAAATTCGGGTTCCAGCATGAGCCGGCGTCGACGGGGTGGACCAAGCCTCAAGATCATCAAGTGGCGCGACATCCCGGCCCAAGTGAACGGGACTGCGGGCGAACAGAAAATACAGGTCGAGTTGCCTCCCCGTTTCCAGAAGGCCATCGATCGGGCCGCCATGGTCGCAGGGAAGAAAGACGCGAACAGCTACATCGCCGAGATGGGTTCCGATTCGATGTCGGCCGAAGAGTCGACCGACATCGAAACCGCGGTCGCAACACTCGTTGACGAGCTTGAAACCAAGTTCACCGCGGAGGTACTCAACGAGTTCGTGCGAACCGGAGGGTTCGACCCTGAATCGCCCGGACCTACCCCGACCGTTGACCCCCAACCCTTTCCAGATCAGGACATGTCATGACCGACACCATCATCAGTTCCGCTACAAAAGAGGTCGTCATCGGTTTCGGCCGGCCCTTCGTCATGATCGGCGAACGCATCAATCCGACGGGTCGGAAACTGCTTGCGGAGGAAATGAAGAACGGCGACTTCAGTCGAGTCGTGGCCGATGCGATCGCGCAGGTCGAGGCCGGCGCCCAGATGCTCGACGTGAACGCCGGAATCCCCCTCGCCGATGAACCTGCGTTGCTCGTCCGTGCGATCAAGGAAGTTCAGGCGGTCACCGACGTGCCGATCTCGATCGATTCGTCGATCGTGGAGGCGCTCGAAGCGGCGATCAACGTCTATGAGGGCAAGCCGCTCATCAACTCGGTTACCGGCGAAGAAGAGGTGCTCGAGCGCGTGCTTCCCTTCGTCGCCAAACACGGCGCTGCTGTCGTGGCTATCTCCAACGATGAATCCGGAATCTCCGAAGACCCAAACGTTCGGTTCCAAGTCGCGAAAAAGATCGTCAACCGGGCCTCCGACTTCGGAATCTCCCCAGCAGACGTTGTCGTCGACCCCCTGGTCATGCCGATCGGCGCGATGGGCACCGCCGGCCGCCAGGTCTTCGAACTCGTCGGCCGCCTGCGCAACGAATTGGGTGTGAACACCACCTGCGGTGCATCCAACGTGAGTTTTGGTCTACCGAACCGCCATCACATCACGGGGAACTTCCTGTCCATGGCGATCGGTGCTGGAATGACGTCGGCGATCATGAGTCCGCTCCACGAAGAAGTGAAGAACTGTGTCATGGCCGCCGACGTGCTGAACGGACACGACCTGAACTGCGCGGCATGGATTGCCGCCAACCGTGACCCCAACGCCGGCAGTGGCGCAGGTGGAGCGAGACGCCGTGCTGGCGGTCGTCGCCGCGCCGGCGCTGCAGGCTAGTCCGCAGCCCATGTCCGATCCGGTCCACATCGTCTTCACGCCTTCGGGACGTCAGGGCGAGGTCGAGCGTGGTACATCCGTGCTCGACGCGGCCAGAACGCTGGGCGTCGACCTCGACACGGTCTGTGGCGGTCGCGGAATATGCGGGAGATGCCAGGTCGTCCCAGAAGTCGGCGAGTTCCCAAAACACGGGATCACATCCACCACGGAAAGCGTGAGTCCTCCGGGACCGAGCGAGACCAGCGAGTACCGCGGACGTCGTCCGCTCGGGTCGGCAGATCATCGATTGGGCTGTCACGCGCACATACATGGTGACCTCGTCGTCGATGTTCCGCCGGAGAGCCAGGTGCACCGTCAGGTCATCCGCAAGCGACTTGATGTCCCTGACATCGAACTCGACCCGGTGGTCAGGCTCTTCTACACGACTGTGGCTACCCAAGAGCTCGACACCCCTCGAAGTGAGCTCGACCTTCTTCGAGACGCACTTCGAGTCGAGTGGGACCTCGATGACCTCGTCGCACCCCTGGCAGTGGTCCAAGAAATCCAGCGAGCCTTGACCAAATCACGCGACATCACCGTTGCCGTCCGCGACAACACCGAGATCGTCGCTGCCTGGATCGGGTTCCACGATGCCCTCTACGGCGTCGCCATCGACATCGGTTCGACGACCGTTGCCGGTCACCTGCTCGATCTGACAACCGGCGAAGCCCTGGCCTCGAGCGGGCTCATGAATCCGCAGATCAAATTCGGCGAAGATCTGATGAGTCGTGTCAGCTACGTCATGATGAACCCTGGCGGGGAGGTCGAGTTGACCCGCACGATTCGCGAAGCACTCGACGATCTGATCGGCCAGCTCACCAGCGACTCCGGGGTTGATCGAACCGACATCCTCGAAATCGTGCTCGTCGGCAACCCGATCATGCACCACCTTCTCCTCGGCCTTGATGCGGTTCCCCTCGGCGGGGCGCCGTTCGCCTTGGCCACCGACGCCGCAATCGAAACCCGTGGCCCATTCCTCGGACTCAACTGTCGAGACATCACTCGGGTATACGTGTTGCCATGTATCGCGGGTCATGTCGGTGCAGACACCGCTGGAGCGATCCTCTCGGAGCGACCAGATCTCTCGGACGACATCCAGCTGCTCGTCGACGTGGGAACCAACGCCGAGATCGTCCTCGGCAACCGAGAGCACCTCCTTGCCGCATCGAGTCCAACGGGACCAGCCTTCGAGGGTGCCCAGATCTCCTCCGGGCAGCGAGCGACAGTCGGGGCAATCGAGCGGGTAAGAATCGATCCGGAGACGCTCGAGCCTCGGTTCAAGGTCATCGGCGCCGACGCGTGGAGTGACGAGCCCGAGTTTGCCGAGCAGACCAGGAACATCACCATCACCGGGATTTGTGGCTCGGGGATCATCGAAGTTGTGGCCGAGATGATGTTGTCCGGAATCATCTCCGCTGACGGTGTGATCGGCGGCGATCTTGCCTCGCGGACAGACCGAATCGTGGCCGACCGTCGTACCTTTTCGTATCTCTTGCACGCCGGAGAACCGACGATCACGGTCACCCAGAACGATATTCGAGCGATACAGCTCGCCAAGGCAGCCCTGTACGCCGGCATTCAGCTCCTCATGGACAAGCGAGGGATCGACCACGTCGACTCGATTCGTTTGGCTGGAGCATTCGGTAGCCACATCGAGCCGATGTATGCAATCGCCCTCGGGCTTGTACCCGACTGTGCGCTCGACCGCGTCTCAGCCGCTGGCAACGCGGCCGGCACCGGCTCGGTCATCGCCCTACTCTCGGGCGACGCACGGCGAACCATCGAAGCACTGATTCCCACGATCACAAAGATCGAGACTGCCACCGAACCCCAGTTCCAAAAACACTTCATCGAGGCAATGGCCATTCCCCACTCCACCGCTGCGTACCCTCACCTGAGCACGGTATTGCCACTACCCGAACGACGATTCGCCAACGCTGCCGCAGCTGGCGGCGAGACGGCGGGGCGTCGACGACGCCGAAGCCCACAGGCCTAGATACCAAGGAGACCACAATGACCGATGACGCACCACGCCGGGGTCGGCGATCTGGCGGAGGTCGAGCTGGACGCCAAGCGACGCGAGCCGCCTCTGGTGCAGAAACGAAGCCGTACCTCACCCGGACGCTCGATCCAGTCAGCGTGCTCGACGAAGAGGCGCTCGTACAGATCGAGGAGAACGCCGAGATCATCCTCAGCGAGGTCGGTATCCAGTTCAACGAATATCCCAGTGCGATCGAACGGTTGGTGGAGGCTGGGTGCACCGTCGACGGCGAGAAGGTGTTCTTTCCGAAGGGCCTCGCCCGCATGATTGTCCAAGACCACGCACCAGCGACCTACACGCAGTCGGCGCGCAACCCGGCTCGAAACATCGAGATCGGTGGCAAGAACACCGTCTTTGCGCCCAACTATGGATCACCGTTCGTCACCGATCTCGACAACGGCCGCCGATACGCCACGATCGAGGACTTCAGGAACGTCGTGAAGCTTGCGTACATGCTCCCGCACATGCACATGAGTGGCGGAACGGTGTGCGAACCCGTCGATGTGCCGGTCAACAAACGTCACCTCGACATGGTCCACGCACACCTCAAGTACAGCGACAAGGCATTGATGGGTTCGGTCACGGCACCAGAGCGTGCGGTCGACTCGATCGAACTCTGCCGGATGGCCTTTGGCGGCGACATCGAGGGCAAGACGGTCATGACCAGTCTGATCAACGCGAACTCTCCGCTCGCCTGGGATGCAACCATGCTCGGCGCAGCCGAGGTGTATGCCCGCAACAACCAGGCGTGCATCATTTCGCCCTTCATCTTGATGGGTGCCATGTCTCCCGTGAGCCTTGCCGGGCTCGCCGCTCAGGCGCTTGCCGAAGCCCTCTCCGGGATGGCCTTCGTCCAGTTGGTGAACCCGGGAGCACCGGTCATCTTCGGTACTTTTGCCACCTCGATGTCGATGGCGACCGGAGCCCCGACATTTGGTACACCAGAGGGTGGCCTGGCGATCTATGTCATGGCAGAACTCGCCCGCCGCGTCGGTGTGCCATTTCGTTCAGGTGGCCAATTCACCGCGTCGAAATACCCCGACGCCCAGGCCGCATATGAGTCCGCCAACTCACTCCTTCCGACGATTCAGGCTGGCGTGAACTTCGTTCTCCACGCTGCAGGGTGGATCGAAGGCGGTCTTGCGATCAGCATGGAGAAGCTCATCATGGACGCCGATCAGTTGGGCATGATGGAGGTCTACGCCAAAGGTGTCGACATGTCCGAGAACGCTCAGGCAATGGAATCGTTCCGCACGAACGAGCACGGCATGCATTTCCTCGGCACCGGACACACGTTGGCAAACTTCGAGAACGCTTTCTATCGCAGCACAATTGCGGATAACAACAGCTACGAACAGTGGACTGAAGACGGCAGCCTCACGGCGGCACAACGAGCCAACACCCAGTGGAAGCAGATGCTCAGCGACTACGAAGCCCCGCCGCTCGACAGCGCTGCCGAAGAAGAGATGGACGAGTACATCGCGAGACG
>CAJQNJ010000035.1 GCA_905479685.1 uncultured Acidimicrobiales bacterium | reverse complement strand
ACGGATAAATGAAACCAGCCCCAACGCTGGCTCGGACCTCGTTGACCGGCAAGGTGAAACCCTTGGGCGCACCCTTGAGCTTGGGGTCATGACTTGTCGACAAGTGGGTCTTGGCGATACAGACAGGCAGGTTCCCGAAGCCTGATGCTTCGTAGAGCTCGATGCTCTTGGTCGCTGCCGCTGAATAGTCGACATCGGCAGCGCCGTAGACCTTGGTGGCCACGGTGTGGATCTTGTCGCGAAGCGACGCGTCGTCGGGGTAGAGCACCCTGAAGTCGCTCTCCTCGGCCGACGCCTCGGCGATGGCCTCGGCCAGCTCGGCGGCGCCGCGGCCACCGTCGGTGAAGTGGGTGCTCACCGCGGCGCGGGCGCCGTACTCGGCGGCGATCTCCTTGATGGCGGCGATGTCGCCTTCGTGATCGCCGGGGAACACGTTGATGGCCACCACCGGGGTGACCCCGTGGATCTGCATGTTCTCGAGCTGCTTGCGGAGGTTGTCGCCGCCCTGGTGGACCTCGTCTGGGTTGGCTTCCAACAGCGCTGGTGGGAGGTCCTTGCCAGCCACGATCTTGTGATTGCCCGAGTGTGCCTTGAGGCCGCGGACCGTCGCGACGAGCACAGCAGCGTCGGGAGCGATGCCCGAGTAGCGACACTTGATGTTGAAGAATCGCTCTGCTCCCATGTCTGCGCCGAAGCCAGCCTCGGTGAGGAGGTAATCGGCTGTCTTGATGCCGATCTGGTCGGCCACGATGGAGCTGTTTCCGGTTGCGATATTACCGAAGGGACCCGTGTGCACGAGGGCAGCGGTGCCTTCGAGCGTTTGCATGAGGTTCGGTTTGATTGCTTCTTTCAAGATGACGGTCATCGATCCAGCGGCGCCGATCTCTTCAGCGGTGACCGGTGTGCCGTCCTTGGTATAGCCCAGGACGATGCGACCCATGCGAACACGGAGGTCTTGGAGGCTGGTGCACAACGCGAGGGCGGCCATCACCTCAGATGCTGCGGTGATGTCGAACCCGGTTTCGCGAGGCACTCCGTCGAGGCGGCCACCGAGGCCGATGACCGCGTTGCGCAGCGACCGGTCATTGACGTCGAGGACGCGACGCCAGGTGATGTTGTTGGTATCGATGCCTGACTCGTTGCCATGGTAGAGGTGGGCATCGAGCATGGCCGAGCACAGGTTGTGCGCCGCTGTCACCGCATGCATGTCGCCGGTGAGGTGGAGGTTGAAGAGTTCCATCGGAACGACTTGGCTGTAGCCGCCGCCAGCAGCGCCGCCCTTGATGCCGAAGGTCGGGCCCATCGATGGCTGACGGATGGCGATCGTCGCCGACTTGCCGATGAACTGGAATGCCTGACCGAGGCCCACGGTCGTGGTCGTCTTGCCTTCACCGAGTGGGGTCGGTGTGATCGCTGACACGACGACGTACTTGGCGTTTGGTCTGTCGGCCATCTTCGGGATGGCCTCGAGCTGGATCTTCGCGGCGCCGATGCCGTAGGGCTCGAGGTGCTCCTGCGGGATGCCGGCTCGGTCGGCAATCTCGGTCAGTGGGAGCAGCGTGGCTCCCTGTGCAATTTCGAGATCGGACGGAAAACTCATGTGTGCCCCTTGTGACGAACGTTTGCATCGAAACTGTTCCGCATCATGGAACCGTTCCGCTAGGTGGAACTCTACCGCATGTGCTGTCGCGCGCAAGGGGACCTCTCACGCCATACGGCAAGGTATTCGTCTTGGTGGGTCGTCTGCGGGACACTTGATGGATGAAGCCTCTCGAAGTGGCGCTGGAAGATTCCTTGGACACCGACGTGATCTCGCTACGGCGCGTGTCTGGTGGCGACATGGCCGAGTCGTTCATGGTGGAGCTCACCGGCGGCCACAGGGTCTTCGCAAAGACACACACATCGCCTCCACAAGGCTTCTTCAGCCGGGAGGCCGCGGACTTGGGTTGGTTGGACGAAGCAGCCGCACTTCGGGTGCCGAAGGTGTTGGCGGTGTCGGATCGGTCGCCAGCGTTCCTCTGCCTCGAGTGGATCGAGTCGGTCGGGCAACGAAGCACTGACGAGGCTGCATTCGGTCAGGGGTTGGCACGGCTGCACCAGGCTGGGGCGCCGAGTTTCGGTCGTATGGATGCTCGCACGACGGGATCTCTCGCCCTGCCCAACGACCCGGTCGACTCATGGGTGAAGTTCTTCGCCGAGAGGCGGCTGTTGCCGCTCGCACGGATGGCCTCGAATCGAGCGTCGCTTCCCGATCGTTCAATCGTGGCGCTCGAAGTTGTTGCCGACAAACTCGCGGAGCTCGGTGGCCCGGAGGAGTCGCCCGCCCGGTTGCACGGTGACCTCTGGGCAGGCAACCGGATGTTGGATGCGCACGGACGGAGTTGGCTGATCGATCCGGCCGCCCATGGTGGTCATCGCGAGTTCGATCTTGCGATGATGCGTCTGTTCGGGGGCTTTGGCGACGCAGCTTTTTCTGCCTACGACGAGGTCTATCCGCTGGCCGACGGCTGGCAAGATCGCATCTCGCTCCATCAGCTCGCGCCACTCGTGGTCCACGCGATCAAGTTCGGGGCTGGATATGTCGCGGCAGTTGATCACGCGCTACGCCAGCTCGTTTCATGATTCGGCTCCGCGACCTGTCGTCAGCCGACCCGGTCAGCGGGGGATGGGACGTCGGCCACCGAAGACATCTGGGCGCTCGCGACAGGGATGAACCGCGCGAGCACCACTCCGAGAATGGCAAGCGGAAGCAGCCATGCAAGGGCGACACGAATGTCGCTAGCAGCTTCGGCAGTCGCACCAACGACGGGTTGGGCCGTTGCGGTGACCAGTCCAGATACGCCGAAGACCACACCCGTTGCAGCGCCTGTCTGCGCCGACGATGCGAGCTCGCTTGCTTGGGCCAATCCAACGGGAAAGAGACTGAAATGGAAGAATGCGATACCGGCGATCGCAACAAGGGAGATGGCACCCTCGGTGACAGCGAACACCACGATGAGCGCTGCTGTCACTGCGGCGGCGGTCGTGGCAACCGTGCGGCCGCCGAAGCGATCATACGCAAGTCCGCCGAGCGGTTGGGACACTGCGCCGCCGAGCAAGATGATTGTCAGCAGGACGCCCGCATCGGTTTCGGCCCAGCCTTCATCGACAAGCATCTTCACGAAGAAGTTCAAGAAGCTGCGTCCCACCGTGCCCACGATGCCGAACGTGACTGCAACGAGGACCAGAGGTCTCGTGAGGGCGCCGCGCATCGTCACAGTGGGTGAAGGGTCAGTTTCGGGCAGTCGGCTTCGCAGTACGACGCCTGCGACCATCATCGGAAGTGCGATGAGCGCCATTGCCAGTCGCCAGTCGAGGAGCGCGACGGCGACTACCACGACCGCGGGCGCCAAGAAGTGGCCGGCCGATCCCCCCCATCCGAAGATGCCGAGCATGCGACCACGGCGCGCAGGAAACGCCGCGACGATGAACGCTGTCGCCTGTGGGTGATAGGTGGCCGCGCCAAGGCCGACGAGCGTGCTCACGATTACGATGAACCAGAAGTTCGGAGACGCAGCCATGGCGAGAAATCCCACCGCCCCGACGCCGAAGCCGAAGACCAACACCGACCGACGATTTCCGGTCCGGTCGGCGAAGTTGCCGAGCACGGGTTGGAGAACGCCGGTCAGCAGCGTGAACGCAAACGCGAGGATGCCGAGCTCGGTGTAGTCGAGGTCGAACTCGTCGGCGACGGCAGGCAGAAACGCCGGGAGCACCGTCGAATAGAAGTCGTTGACGAGGTGAGCGCCGACCAACGCATACAGAATCGTATTTGGTTGGACGTGCATTGACATGATCTTTGCATCATCTGGTCATCGATACCGCCAGCGGGATGCTGCCGAGGTGGGGATTGCCTCGCTGCGTTAGGATCAAGCTTGACGATCTTGAGGGGGATCCAAATGACTGACAACCCAGGCGTGAGAGCGCTGATCGGGTACGACATCGTGGAAGGTGTGAGCGTCGCGGACTACGAGCACTGGCTCGCCGAAGTTCACTATCCGGACCTGTTGTCGAACCCATATCTCGACCGGTTGGTCACGAACGACGTCATCCGTCCCATCCCGTCGACACTCGCAGGTGCGCCGTCGACAGACGAGCGAGAACCGTTCTATCGCGTCGTCGAGCTGCATTTCGCCGATCGCGACGCCTACGACCAGTATCTCGAATGGTTCGAATTGAACCCGATCGACCCGTCGCGAGGGCCCGAAGGACGAACCGATACCCGGTTCTGCGTGCTCACCGAGAGCGCCGTCGCCGACCGCGAGCACCCGTACGAACCGCCGTTGTAGGGGTTCCATTTCGCTGATCGACGATGAGCGACGATGAGGTAGACGCCGCGCCCAGCGGACTACTGGGCCAACGGGGCCTCGAGGCGGGCGGTTACGGCGCTGCGGATTTGGGTGTCGAAGCCGCGGACGTGGGTTTCGAGGAGGTCTGCCACCGCGTCGCCGTCGCTTGCGCGCAACGAGGCCAGGATCGCCTGGTGTTCGTCGACGGCGTGTTGCATGTCGGCGACATCGGCGAGGTAGAGGTGCCAGAGCCGGTCGCTCTGGGCGTACAGCATGTCGAGGGTGTCCAACAAGAACCGATTGCCCGATGCAGCCCAGATGATCTCGTGGCATCGCCGGTCGAGTGCCAACTGGTCTTCGTCGTCCAACGACGGGTCGGCGGTTCGAGCGAGGGTGACCTCCATGTCATCCCATTGCTCGCTCGTTCCGCGCAAGGCGGCTAGTCGAGCGGCGTAGGGCTCGAGCACGGCGCGGGTTTCGAAGAGCATCGAGAGTTCGGATACTTCGATGCCGCTGACGAACATGCCGCGGCGGGGGATTACCGTGACGAAGTGCTCCCGTTGCAGCCGTTGCAGCGCTTCACGAATCGGAGTGCGTCCGATGCCGAGCATCACCCGGAGCTCGTCTTCACGCAGCACGTCGCCGGGGGCGAAGTCGAGGCGCACGATCTTCTGGCGCAGCGCCATGTAGGCCTGCTGTCCGAGTGATTCGGGTTCGGTGTCGGGAGGCAGCGCGTGGTCGTCGATCGTGGGCACCTGCGCAGGATACACCAGTGATATATCAGACGTCTATCAACGGGGCTGCAGCGGGAGCGAGCGCGACGAGCAAGCCGCAGAGAAATCCAGCGTATTGTTGACGGCGTGGTGACGACGGTGAACGAGACAGTTCAGGACAGCAGCCTGACGAAATATGTTCCTCGGATCTTGGCCGAATGGCATCTACACACCGATGCTCCGTGGCAGGAGCTCGACGCCACCCTGTGCTACATCGACATCTCAGGGTTCACCGCGCTGTCGGAGAAGTTGGCCCGCCGGGGGAGAATCGGTGCCGAGGAGCTCACCGACGTTCTCAATCACGTGTTCGGTGGGATGCTCGAGGTCGCCTACGACCGCGGAGGAAGCCTGCTGAAGTTCGGTGGTGACGCGCTTCTGCTCATGTTCCGCGGCCCAGATCACCCGGTGCAGGCATGCAGTGCTGCGGTCGAGATGCAGGGCGTGTTGCGACAGGCTCGGGAGTACGAGACATCGGCTGGGCGATTGCACCTCAAGATGTCGGTCGGGCTCCACAGTGGAGTCGTGCACCTTTTCCGCGTCGGAGGCTCGCACAAGGAGCTGGTTCTCACCGGTCCGGCCGCCTCGATGACAACAGAGATGGAAGAGACAGCGGTTGCCGGTGAGGTGCTGATCAGCACGGCGACGATGGAGGCATTGCCGGCTCGCTCGGCAACGAAGCGAAAGGGCGCGGGCTGGTTGCTTTCCTGGCGCCAGGCTCGTGCGGCGGGCACCGGCTGGACGCCTCGGGCCAGCATCCAGCCCGGTTCGATTGCGGCTGGGATGCCGGTGGCGTTGCGCCAGTACTTGTCCCACGGAGCAGCCGAACCCGAACATCACATCGCAACGGTGGGTTTCGTGAAGTTCGAGGGAGTCGACGAGCTGATGGCGTCAGGGGGGCCGGATGCCACGGCGACTGCGCTCGACGAGTTGTTCTCCGTCGCACAGGAGGTGGTCGACGAGGAGGGCGTGACGTTCCTCGCCTCCGACATCGACGCCGACGGGGGCAAGATCATCCTCGTTGCAGGTGTTCCAGGCGTGCAGGAGGACGACGAGGG
>CAJQNJ010000034.1 GCA_905479685.1 uncultured Acidimicrobiales bacterium | reverse complement strand
GGCGACGCCGAAAATCGGCGCTTCCTCGTCTTTGTTGATGGCGATGATGTGCTTGGAGCCCTTCATGCCGACGAGATGTTGTGTGGCGCCCGAGATACCAAATGCCAGGTACACGTCAGGCTTGACCACCTTGCCGGTCTGACCAACTTGTGAGCTGTACGGGACCCAACCAGCATCGACGATTGCACGGGATGCCCCGGCGGCGCCGCCCAACAGTGTGGCGACTTCCTCGACCATTGCGTACTTTTCGGCTTCGCCGAGGCCACGGCCACCGGATACGACGATGTTGGCCTCATCGAGCTTTGGACCGTCGGATTCCTCGACGAAACGATCGATCACCTGCGCGGTGCCAGCGGTTCCCACATCGGGAACGCTCAGCGATGCGACGGTCGCCGCGACGCCGCCTGTTTCTTCGGCCACGAACGACTTGGGGCGAACGAGTGCGATCTGAGCTGCGCCACCGGTGAACTTGGTACGCACGTTGGTGCTTCCGCCGAATACTGGTTCGGTTCCGACGAGCGCATCACCGTCGACTGCGAGATCCACCACGTTCGTGATCACCGGAGCGTCGATGGCTACCGAGAGGCGAGCGGCAACGTCTCGTCCGTCGTATGTCGTACCTGCCAACACGGCGGCCGGCCCATTGCCAGACCTGACGGCCTCAGCGATCGCGGCCGCAACGTGGACGCCCTGAAGCCCGGCTCCGAGATCTCCGGTTGCTTGGACGGTGCTGGCGCCGTGCGCTCCGGCGACAGAGGCAACCGCGTCGGTTGCCTCTGCGCCAAGGACGACGTGCACGTCATCGGCAAGCGTGCGAGCCTTCGCCAGCATCTCGGTGGTCATGGTCGAGAGCGATCCATCGACCAGTTCTCCGTACACCCAAATTGATGAAATTCCCATTGTCTAGAGCACCTTCAGTTCTTCGAGGAGCGCAATGATGCGCTCGTGGGCGTCACCCTCATCAACAATCTTCTCGCCCGCCTCACGAGCTTCAGCAGCCTCGATCTCGACGATCTCCTGACCGCCGCCGGCCCATCCAACAGCGCTGGCATCGATCCCGAGATCGGCCAATGTGACTTCATCGACGGGTTTGGACTTCGCAGCCATGATTCCCTTGAACGACGGATAGCGGGGCTCTACGACACCGGCGGTCACCGAGACGACGCATGGTGTCGGACACGTCACAGATTCGTATCCAGTTTCTGTCTGGCGTTTGACCGAGACAGTGCCGTCGCCGACTTCGATGGCCTTCGCAAAGGTGACCGAGGGTAGGCCCATCACCGCGGCAATCTGCTCGGGAACGGTTCCCGTGTAGCCGTCACTCGACTCGGTCGCTGCAAGAACAAGATCCGGCTGCGTGCGTCCGATTGCTGCAGCGAGCACCTTTGCCGTCGACAATGCGTCGGATCCTGCCAGCGCGTCATCAGAAACGAGCACAGCACTGTCTGCTCCCATCGCCAGTGCCGTCCGTAGACCCGACACCTCGTTGTTCGGCGCCATCGACACGAGGGAGACCGATCCACCACCAGCGGCTTCGGCCAGCTGGAGCGCCATCTCGACACCATAGGAATCGGACTCATCGAGGATGAGCTTGGAGCTTCGATCGAGCGTCTTGGTGTCTGGATTCAGCGAACCGGTCTCGGCAGGATCGGGAATTTGTTTCACGCATACAACAACGTTCATTGGCCTAGTGTGCCCCTTACTCTTGCGACAGTTGCGGGTACGACGATAAGAAACATCATCGATCTTTGCCCAACGAGGATCGTAGGACGTCCGCACACTTTACCCACCGGTAACATGATCTATTGGATCGAAACGAGTGACATGAAAATCGTGCTGATCGCCAACGCATCCGCCTCGTCGGTGACCGCGCGAACGCGGGTCGTGATCCAAAAGGCGTTGTCGGCTGACCACGAGGTAGAACTCGCTGAAACAGCACGTCGTGGGCACGCAACACGTATCGCCAAGGGAGCAGCTGCAGAAGGAGCCGACCTCATTTGTGTGCTCGGCGGAGATGGCACGCTGAACGAAGCCGCCAACGGGGTGGTCGGAACAAGAACGGCGCTGGCTCCGCTGCCCGGCGGGTCCACGAACGTCTTTGCTCGGACGCTCGGCCTGCCCGAAGATCCCGTCCACGCCACTGCGGTCACCCTCGAAGCACTCGAGTCGAACTCCATACGTTCGATCGGGCTCGGATCCGCGAACGCGCGGTACTTCCTGTTCCACTGCGGGGTCGGATATGACGCGGCGGTCGTGGAACAGGTGGAGAAACGAGGTCAACTCAAGCGCTGGGCGGGACACTCGCTCTTCGCGTTTGCGGCCGTCGATACCTGGCTACGCCACTATGGACGAAAGTCGCCGCACTTTTCGGTGGACTTCGGCGACGACGCAACGATCGACGACGGATATTTCACGATCTGTCTCAACACCGACCCGTACACGTATCTGGGAACGAGACCGTTCCATATCGCTCCCGCCGCCACGATCGACCGGCCGTTGAGCGTCGTGACGCTCCGTTCCCTGGGGGCGTTCCGCCTTGGACAACTCGCGCTCTCAACACTGCGTGGAGACAAGGGAGTGTCGTCCGGGCGTGGTGTCGACGTGCGTACAGACGTGAGGTCGTTTCGGGTCCTGAGTGAAACACCGTTTCCATATCAACTCGACGGGGACTACCTGGGAGATGTCACCTCGATCGACTTCGAGTGGGAGCCCGATGCGTTACGACTGGTCGTCCCCGACGGCCGACACGTGCCGCGGCCACACGACATCTTGTGAGGCCGATCAGCCAAGTGCCTTTCGAGCCACGTCCGGAACGTTTGTAATAATGCCGTCGACGTCCATCGCTGCGAGTTGGGTGATCCGCCTCGGGTCGTCCACGGTCCAGACGTAAACGGCAAGACCAGCCTCGTGTGCGGCTCGTACCCAACGAGGCGTCACGATCTCGTCCCATGGATTCACTGCTGAATGGTCGTGCGCGGCAGCTCGGCCAATCGAGACTTCATGACCAACGTCATCGTCGGTCAGCAGACCGGTGGGCATGTTGGGATCGATGTCATGGACTGCGTTGATCGCTCCCATGTCGAACGAGGTCACCAGCACCTTGTCCCGAGCCAGTTGCGCACGGGCGATCTCGACGATCCTGGGGACCATCAGGTGTTCTGGGTCGAAGTCCGCGTCGGCTGAGTCGTTCTTGATCTCGATGTTGACACCCATCTCACCGCAGACGTCGATCACGTCCTCGAGGGTCGCGACGTGGTCTGGGAGCTGATCGACCTCGAGATCCTTGATGAGCCGACCGTCTTCGAGTTCAGCATCGTGGTGGACCACGATCGTCCCACATCTCGTCCGCCTGACATCGAGTTCCACCCAATCCGCCCCGAGTTCAGCGGCACCCCGGAAGGCGTCGAGGGTGTTTTCTCGGAAGGCTTTGGATGCACCGCGGTGCGCAACAATGAGCGTCATCTCGTCGAGGGTAGCCCGACAACTGCCTTCACTCGCCCGCCGATACAGCCCCCTCCAAATTACACTGCTGTGACTCTTTGTGGTTACGAAACCACCTAAAGCGCGAAAATGCTTGCCTTGTTCCGAGACCGAGACTACATTCGGCGTAGCCAACCTCGACTCCGGGCGTGCTGGGCGGCACGGGCACGGTTGCGAGGGATGGATGCGTGGAGGAAAACGTGTCAGTGAAAATGCAAGACAATGCCGTACCATTCCCAACCCGGGAATCGGTCGAGCCACGGGTGTGGCGCAACAGCGCAGCATGCCGAGATACTGACCCGGATTTGTTCTTTCCGGTCGGTCAGACCGGTCCGGCGATCGCGCACATCGCAAACGCAAAGCATGTATGCACAACGTGCGCGGTGAAACGGGAGTGCCTCGAGTACGCCCTCATGACCAACCAGGACGCTGGGATCTGGGGCGGCCTCACCGAAGATGAACGCCGACAGATCCGACGCGAACGTCGACGGGCGAACCGCGCCTAAGTACTCGGCGGCTCTTCGGAGCCGCCAAAAGCCTTGCCATCGAGTTGAAGCGCCAGGTCATAGACCTGGCGCTTCTTCGCTCCCGTCAGCTCCACGACGGCTGCTATCGCATCACGCCGAGACGCGCCCGCCTGCAATTCTCGTTGCAGTGCTTCGATCAAGCGTTCGTCGCTGGCTTCGTGAGCCGGCGCGCCTTCGACGATGATCACGTACTCCCCGCGCGGCTCCACATCTGTCGCGTGCACCATTGCTTCGGCCAACGACCCCCGCCAGACGTTCTCGTACCGTTTGGTCAACTCGCGGGCTAGTGCAACCTGACGTTCGGGCCCCAAATGTCTTTCGAGGTCGCGAATGGTTCGCTCGAGTCGGTGCGGCGCCTCGAACAACACCGACGTTCGCTCCTCCCGTTCGAGCCGCTCGAGTCGGCGGCCTCGCTCGGCACCTTTCCTCGGGAGGAAACCGTCGAAACAGAAGCGGTCCGTGATGAGTCCGCTGACCGTCAGCCCGACAAGAGCTGCGCTCGGGCCAGGGATACTTCGTACCTCGTGACCCGCAGCGATCACGCGCTGTGTGACCCGCTGCCCAGGATCAGAGACAGCTGGCGTCCCAGCATCAGACACGAGAGCGACGGTCTGACCGCTCTCGATGCGCCGCACGATCTCTTCGGCAGCTGCACGTTCGGTGTGTTCGTTGCACACGATGAACGGCGAATGCGCAATGCCAAAGTGTGCAAACAGCGACCCCGTACGACGCGTGTCCTCACATGCCACCGAATCTGCGTTGGCCAGAACGTCCCGAGCACGAGGGCTCAGATCGGCCATGTTGCCGATCGGGGTTGCGACGAGGATCAGGGCCGGCGCGGTGTCGTCATCGCCCAGAGCGGTCACCCCGAAGCGTCCGACAGCTCGCCCCGGATCTCGAGTTGGGCACCGGGTCCGATCCGCCAGTGCCGGAACCGACCCGCCTCCGTTTCGATTGCACACCACGCCCCAACGTGCATCTTCGAGACCCTACGTTGGTCCATCGTGATGACACGGATGATCTTCAGATCCTTGTCGCAGAAGGCGACGTCGATCGGAAACTTCATCCCGAACGTGTGCACGCTCCTCGTCTTTTCGAGCAGCAGCGCACCGGGGAAATCTGGACGGCCGATCAGACCAACCGTTCGACGACGCAAGGAACCGGCTCGCTCGAGCGATGCCAACACCGTCCCCTCATGCACCAACCAAGCCATGCTGAGATTCTACGCACGATCACACGTCGGGACTTCCGCCCGGCATCCCCACACTGCCGACATGGTCGATCGCCTCCAGCTCACTCCCCTCCCGCCTGAGGCGTTTCCTCAGTGTGTATAGGCACACACGTGGGTCTGACTCGAACGCGACCGCCGAGCTGCGCCCAGCTGAAGGCGTGAACAGGTATACGCACAGACACCCCCCAGCACCGAAGGGAGCGAGGGACGAGCGACCGGTCACCGCCTCAGGAGCAGCAGCCGAGCATCGAGGAGCGAAGCGACGGATTGCGACAGCTGGAGCGAAGCGGGAAACATTCAACGTGTAGAGCTGCGCCGCAGGTGCAGCTCTACACGTTGAATCGGAACTCCATGACATCGCCGTCCGAGACGATGTAGTCCTTGCCCTCGGAACGTACGAGCCCTTTGTCTCGTGCAGCAGCCCAAGACCCGGCATCGACAAGTTCTTTCCAGCCACACGTTTCTGCCCTGATGAACCCGCGCTCGAAGTCGGTGTGGATGACACCGGCTGCTTGGGGTGCAGTCGAGCCGGCGCGGAACGTCCAGGCTCTCGTTTCCTTCTCACCCGTGGTGAGGTACGTGCGAAGCCCCATGATCTCGTACGCCGCACGTATGAACCGAGGCATCGCACCTTCGCCGAGGCCGAGCCCCTCGAGCATCTCGGCGCGTTCGTCATCTTCGAGCTGAGCGGCTTCGGCCTCGAGCTGCACGCAGGTCGCGATGACCTGCGCTCCACCCAACGCTTCGCTCACCGGAGCAGCAATCTCGTCTCCCTCTTCCAACTGGTCCTCACCAATGTTCACGACCGCAAGGACTGGCTTGTTGGTCAAGAAGAAGAACGGCTTCATCTCAGTGCGTTCTGCCTCGGTGAGATCGGACTTGTAGAGCGGTGTGCCATCACTCAGGAACTCGACGACGCGTTGCAGAACTTTCTGCTCGTCGGCCTTCGACCGGTCGGTGCGGGCGACGCGCGACACCTTGTCGAGTTGTTTCTCCGCAGCGTCGAGGTCCGCTAGTGCCAGTTCGGTCTCGACGATGGCGAGATGCTCGAGCGGATCGGTCGGACCGGGAACGTCGTCATCTGGAAACGCTCGCAACACGAAGACGATTGCATCGACCTCTCGAATACCAGCAAGGAACTTGTTGCCGAGTCCTTCTCCCTGGCTCGCGCCTTCGACCAAACCACCGATGTCGTTGAACTGCACGCTGGTATGAATGATGTTCTTCGATCCCGACATCGCCGCCAACTGTTCGACACGATCATCGAACACCTTGGCGACACCAACGTTCGGGTCCGTGGTGGCGAACGCGTACGGGGCAGCCAGTGCACCACCGCCCGCGAGCGCATTGAACAGCGACGACTTTCCTGCATTCGGCAGGCCAACGAACCCAAAGCGTTCCATAGTGGCCGGAGCCTATCCTTGTCTCATGGAGCCCACTGACGCACTGGACCGCGCGATCTACCTCCTCGATCGCGAGCTGGCAGCGAGCAACAAGATTCGGGCCTTCCAACGAGCACGAGAAGTTGTCCTCGAAACGGGACGAGATGAGATCGCAGCGCGCGCCGAGAACGGGACGCTCACCGAACTCGAGGGAATCGGGAAGAGCACCGGAGCCGTGATCGTGCAAGCGCTCTCGCAGACTTCCGGCGGCTACCTCGACGATCTCGAGGAGCGGAGCCAGATACCGGTCGGCGAGGGCGCCGAGCTTCGATCTGCACTTCGCGGCGATTGCCACATGCACAGCAACTGGTCCGATGGCGGCGCCCCCCTCGAAACGATGGCACGGACCGCTCGAACGCTCGGTCACGACTACGTCGTGGCTACAGACCATTCGGCACGTCTGACCGTTGCACACGGGCTCAGCGAAGAACGCCTCGTTTGGCAGCTCGACGAAGTCGCAACTCTGAACAAGACCCTCTCGCCTTTCCGCGTCCTCTCCGGCATGGAGGTGGACATCTTCGAAGACGGCACACTCGATCTCGACGGTGCGATGCTTGCCCGCTTGGACGTTGTCGTCGCTTCGGTGCATTCAAAGCTGCGGATGCCCGCCCCCGACATGACCCGACGACTCGTGACCGCCGTGGCAAATCCGCATGTCGACATTCTCGGCCACATGACCAACCGCAAGGTGTCTGGCACCGGGCGTCCACCCTCGGAATTTGATGCCGACATGGTGTTCGCGGCGTGCGCGAAGTTCGACACGGCAGTAGAGATCAACTGTCGGCCCGAGCGCCAGGACCCTCCCGAAGAGCTTCTCGAGCTTGCGGTCGAATGGGATTGTTACATCGCGATCGACACCGATGCACATGCACCTGGCCAACTCGAATGGCAGGCGTTCGGGTGCGACAAAGCCGTTCGTTGCGGTGTCGACCCTGCCAACATCATCAACACCTGGACCGCCGACGAACTCTTGGCCTGGACAACGCAGAAGTAGCCAGCCGAGCGCTTGCCGAGCGGAAAGCACCCACCTCGCCGTTACGATTGGACGCTATGTCGAAGCGAACTGATAAGAAGCGTTCAAAGGCCCGCCGCTCGAAGGCAAACCACGGCCGCAAGCCAAACGCCGGCCGTAACAGCTGATTCTGCGAACCTCGCATCCATGAGTTCCCTGATTGGCATTCTTGCCATCGGTCTCATGGTGATCGTGTTGTTGATTGCTATGGCGTCACTCGTCGTCCTCGCGATCATCCCGATCGCACGTTTCCTCGAGAACCGTCAGGACAAACCATCGAAGCCCTGATGGCGCTCGCTGTTACTGCTTGATGTACGGCTGACCGTCTGCTGCAGGTGGCCGGCTCTTCCCAACGACACCTGCCACGACGATGATCGTGACGAT
>CAJQNJ010000033.1 GCA_905479685.1 uncultured Acidimicrobiales bacterium | reverse complement strand
CGAACCGGGAGTGGGAGAGCCCCTACGTCACCAACAACTCGACCTTCTACCAGGACGACTACATCAACCTCGAGGCCCGCACCGTCTTCCACTTCACCGCCGACGGCATCACCCCGGCCATGGCCGCCCAGATGCCGGAGGGAACGGGTTCTCGATACCAGACCACGTACAAAGACGCCGACGGCAACTACTTCGATGGCACCAAGGCCTACAAGGTGAACATGCCCTCCGGGGTCCCTGTCGCGCTGTTCTGGGCGGTCACGGTCTACGACCCCTGGACCCGATGTGAGATGCAAAGCCAGCCGTATCCGAGCATCAGCAGCCAGTCCGATCCGGCGCCGGCGACGAACTCCGACGGGTCCGTCGACATCCACTTCGCCGCAGACAAGCCGGACGGAATCCCCGAAGAGAACTGGATCAAGGTCCTCCCCGACCGCGGATTCTTCGTCTACATCCGTTACTACGGTCCGCTCAACGAGTTCAACGACAAGACGTGGGTGCCGAACGACGTCGAGCTCGTCTCATGAGTCGGCAGATCTGAAGGCATCGTGGACGGTCCCGCCCCGCCGAGCTCGGGCACGAAGGACGCATGGGAGGCGTACGCGTCGCGCATCGTCGGCGGGCTCAGCCTCCTCGTTCTCGGGCTCGGAACGGTCGTCTACCGGATTCTCGAGGACTGGAGCTGGGTCGACTCGTTCTACTTCAGCGCCGTCACGCTGACCACGGTGGGCTTTGGCGACCTCACCCCGACGACGAGCGCGTCGAAGCTGTTCACCGTCTTCTACATCTTCACCGGCATCTCGCTGATCGGAGCGCTTCTCAACGAGTTCCTGAAGGGCCACGCTCGCCGTCTGAGCGAGCGGGCCTCCGGCGATTGAGAGCATCGACAGCAAACTCTGACGGTCGGGATTGAGCTTCGCGGCCGACATCAGCTCGTTGCCCCGTACGCGTTGAGAACAAGTCCGTGGAAGTGGTGGAGGGCGTGCTCTGACAACCCGGATCCACTCGGATCGCTCACGATCCTTCCTTGGGTGAAGGCCGGTGTTGTCATGCCGCGCTGGACACTCTCCACCAGTCCGATGTCCTCGACCTGCAGCACCTCGTCGAGGTACCGGATCGACTCGATTTCGGCGTCGTTGGGCTCTGCTGATTCGAGAAAGAAGTCGTAGGTCTCGAGTGTCTTCGTTGCCGAAACCGGGATGATGTTGAGGACGATGAAGTTACCCCTCCCGGGATATCGCATCATGCAGGTGTTCGGCCAGAGCCACCACACGGCGTGATCTGTCACCGTTGCGCCACTGACGTCGTATGCGGTGTTCGCGGTCTTGCCTGCCTGGGCCATGTGGCTCGAATAGATTCCGTGAGTCGTCACTGTGTACGTGTCCATGTCGACCAGTGACACGAAGTCCTTGTGTGCGACGTGGCAGTGATAACACTCGAGGAAGTTGTCGACGACGTTCTTCCAGTTCGAGTCGATCTCGTAGTTCAGTCGGTGCGCGAACGTCAGCTCTTCGACATCGGGTGCCCAATGTGCGATCTCGGCAGCGAGCGCACCGGTTTGTTCCGCGAGCGGTCTCGCCGTGGAGTCGAGATTCACATAGACGAAGCCAGCAAATGCTTCGACGAGCACACCGTCGAGGCAGATCGAGCTCTTGTCGAAGTCGGCGACATGGGACGTGTGCCGGGCCGCCCCGAGGGCGCCATCGAGGTGGTAACTCCATGCGTGGTAGGGGCACACGATTTTTGCAATGGTTCCCTCGCCCTCGAGGAGATGATGTGCTCGGTGCTTGCACACGTTGTAGAACGCACGAAGCTCTCCCGATCGATCTCGCAGCACGATGAGCGGTTGACCCGCGACTTCGGTCGCTACGTACGAGCCTGGCGTGCGAAGCTTTTCGATGTGACAGACCCACTGCCACGAACGCAAGAGTATTCGCTCTCGGTCGGCGTCGAACCACTCGAGCTCGGTGTAGGCATCGGAGTGCAGAGACATCGACGCGGCCGGATTGGTGTCGTAACCCGCGGAGATGTCGCCGGTGTTGGCCATCATCGTGTCCTCTCTGCGCGCCTGATCTACCCCACGCTAGTTCCACACTGAACCGGTCAGCGCTGACGAAACACGCCGAGCTCTCGAGCTTGGGTCCCGATGCGATTGACGAGCGGTGCATCGATTCCGCAATCACGGAGGATGTCGATCGAGTCCGTGGGAAACGCGATGAGCAGCTCCTTCGCGACCGACGACCACTCGATCGAGAGCCGCTCGAGTACGTCAGGTGAACGTAGTGTTGGTCGACGGGCGCGTCCGACCTCATAGGGCGGGTTGACGATCAACGTGTCGAACATCTCGCCGTTGACCGGATCGAAGAGATCACCGATGCGTACATCGATACCGGTCCCCACCAGGTTTCCGATTGCACATTCTGCGGCCCGAGGATCGACGTCGGTGGCGACGACGTGACCGCCACGACGTGACGCTACGAAGGCGAGCAGACCACAACCTGTGCCGAGCTCGAGGACCCGCTGTCCGGAGAAATCCAGGTCGAGAAGGTGGGACGCGAAGGCCATGCCAGACAGGTGCTCGACGGGATCGAACACTCCACGATCGACCACGAACCTGTGGCCTTCAAACCAAAAATCGGACTGTTTCGGCGTACGAAAGGGGGCGATCGCGCAACGATATCAGCGAATGTGTGCCCGATTTGTGCCCCACGAAACAGGACATCAGCACGAGGGTTTTCGCGTCCGCGAGTAGTCCGGCGCTGTTTGGCCTAGACTCTTGCGTGGGTTGATCAAGAGGTCTACCTCGATAGAAAGCAAAGTCACATGCAAGGAACAGTAAAGTTTTTTAACAGCGAGAAGGGCTTCGGCTTCATCTCACGCGAGGGCGCCGATGACGTCTTCGTTCACTACTCAAACATTCAAGGCGACGGTTACAAGTCACTCGACGAGGGTCAGCTCGTCGAATTTGACGTTGCGCCGGGCCGCAAGGGCGAAGAAGCCCAGAACGTCCGCGCTATCTGAGCAAACAACGTTCGCTGAAATGCCGCTACCTCAGTACTGAGGTAGCGGCATTTCGTGTTTTCGGAGACGTCTCGAGGCCTGATATCGACACAAGTCTGTAACCCGACAGCAATTAACTACTTGCGCAGCATATGATCTATTTGTCAATCTAGAGCGTGGGCGACCCGTGAGGAGGCGTCGTGGCGGTTACGACACCGTGCGAGAATATCGATACAGATCGAGGGATCAACCACCGCCGCTTGGCGCTCGAGTTCGTGCTTCTCGGAGCTGCGCTTGGCCTCTATCTCACGACTCGTCGCTTGACGATGGGCAGCGCAATCGAGGCTGCCGAGAACGCCCGCAACATCTTGCATGTCGAAGACCTGCTCGGGCTAGACGTCGAGCACGAACTTCAGCGCTTCATCCTCGACTCTCCCTTCGCCGTCACGCTGATGAATTGGATCTACGTGTGGGGACATTGGCCAGTCCTCGCGATCGCAGCGGTGTGGTTGTTTGCCAATCACCGCCCCGAGTTCTCTCTCTTTCGCAACGCGCTGATCATCTCGGGCTTGTTGGGTCTCGTGGTGTTCGCTCTCTTCCCGGTCATGCCTCCTCGGCTCCTCGGCACCGGCATGGTCGACACGGTGGCTCAATGGTCGAGTAGTTATCACATCCTCCAACCTCCATCGCTCGTCAATCAGTACGCGGCGGTTCCGAGTTTCCATGTCGGCTGGAACGTCCTCGTGGCCATTGCGATCTTTCGAGCTTGCCCGAACTCGGATTGGCGATATCTCGCACTCATCGGGCCGGTCGCGATGATCTCGTCAGTCGTGCTCACCGGCAACCACTACGTGCTCGATGCCGTCGCCGGCATCATCGTCGTCGCTCTGGCGTGGTTCCTCGCCGATCGAATCGGACGACGCTTTTCCCGCGAGGCTTCCTGAGTTTCGTATCCCGGTTACCCAGTGTTGATCCTGATCGCGCGTTCCACGAACAGCGCGAACGCATCGGGATGGCTGCGATGTGCACCGTGATTCGCATGTTCGATCGTCGTGAGGGTCGCGGTCGGGAGTTCGTCGGCCAGTTCCCGTGTGGCGCGGATGTGGTGTTCTTCGCTCAGCGTGCCGTGCCCCATGAGAACCGGCGCAGCGATGTCGGCGAAGTGAAACGGTGCGGACCGTCGACCCGCCTCGAGGTCGACCTGCAACGCTGGACCCTCGCGGAGTAGATCGGCGCGCGCCGCGTCACCCAATCGTTCCCACGCCGAATCGCCGACGATCTGCCGATAGAAGCGTTCGACGGTCTGCTCTGGAGTCTCGCCGAGCAGAACGCACAGATCGTCGGGCCACCACGGCTTCCAGCCGGTCGGAGGCTCGAAGGCGGCGACCGACCGTATGTTCGCGGGGAAATGTGCGGCAGCGATGAGTGCTATGAGGCCACCAACCGAATGGCCGATCAGGACCGACGGCCGATCATCGATGATGTGTATGAGGTCGGCGACGTGTCGCTCGAGATCGCGGACCGGTGGTTCTGCGTCGAGGGACCCGCCGTACCCTCTCCGGTCATACATGACGACAGGCGTGGAGAGCCGCCGTGCAACCCGTCGAAACGAGTTGTGGCGATCCATGGCGCCATGGATCAGCACGGTGCGGACTGCATCGAGGCCCGCGGTGGTATCGCGTGCTTCACTGTCGCCCGAGGCACCTTCGATGGCATAACCGTCGACAATGTGGAGCCCAGTGTCGGTCATCTGCGCACGTTGATGACCCGGTGCACTCAGCTGTTGATCTCGACGGCGGTGGCTTCGACGGCATCGAGGATCCGGGCATATCCGGTGCATCGACAGAGATTGCCAGACAAGCCGATCTTGATCTCTTCGAGCGTGGGATCCGGTGATCGCTCGAGCAACGCGTGTGCAGACATCAACATGCCCGGCGTGCAGAAACCACACTGCACACCGCCGGTGGCGAGAATGTTGCGTTGCAGCGGATGCATGTCTTCGCCCGACGCAAGGCCTTCAACGGTGGTGATCTCTCGACCTTGGGCCTGCACCGCGAGATATGAACATGCATTGACTGGCTGTCCGTCGAGCAGGACCATGCACGCCCCACACTCGCAATCGTCACAGCCCTCCTTGGTACCGGTGAGTCCGATCTCGTTCCTGAGCACTCCGGAGAGGTTACGGTCGGTGGCAATCGAGACGGGGTACGGAACGCCGTTCACCGTGAGTTCGATGGTGTTCGTCATGATGCTGCTCCCACGCCTAGTGCTCGATTAACCGGTACGTCGATGACTTCTCCCTGCGCTCGGCGCACGGCGGCTTCGGTAGCCCGACGTGCCATCACCCCAATCGTGTGGCGCCGGTAGCGGTCGCTCGCTCGGAGGTCGCTGATCGGTGCCGCTTGCTCGGATGCGGCGCTGGCCACCGCAGCAAAGAACGATTCGTCAACCGCGCGGCCCGACAGACCAGACAGATCAGCGAGCTCGAGGATCGTAGGAGCCACAGCGGTGAGTGCGATCCTGACGGCAGTGATCACATCGCCATCGAGCGTGACCGCGGCCGCCGCCCCGACGACCGCGATCTCCATCGCTCGGCGGTACTCGAGACGCACGTACGCACTGCCAGCACCATCTGGCGGGTTCGGAAGGACCAGCGCCGTGCACAGTTCATCTGTCTGAGCTGATGTGCGTCCTGGGCTCACCCAGAGCTCATCGAGGGAAACCCGGCGAGATCCTGCTGTCGTGGAGAGTTCGGCTTCTGCTCCGAGTACAACCAACGGCGCACCGGTATCCATTGCCGGCGAACCGTTCATCACGTTGCC
This sequence comes from uncultured Acidimicrobiales bacterium, assembly GCA_905479685.1. GTDB lineage: Bacteria > Actinomycetota > Acidimicrobiia > Acidimicrobiales > SHLQ01 > SHLQ01. The sequence goes on along the minus strand of CAJQNJ010000033.1, from coordinate 22,618 downwards.
GCCAATGGTGCCCACGTTCCGTGTGGCGGGTGATCCGACGAGTGCGGCGGCATCGGCAATCGCCGTGAACTGTTCGACGATGAGAGGATCGCTCACCAACATCGAGTGTGTGACCCCGGAGCCAATTCTCGTGTGGTCATCCGCTGCCTCGATAGTTCGAAGCTCCCCGACGCGATCGATGGCGATGAGCGTTTCAGGGAGGGAGTCTTTGCCCTGCCTTGCTCCGACAACTAGGTCGGTTCCACCTGCGATGGGACGGGCGCCTGCGGCAAGTGCGACAAGGACATCGGCGAGAGTGTTTGCAATAGTGAATGTCACGAATCGTCCTCCCGTGCGCTCGTTGTGAGCGCGTCCCATACTCGTTCGGCCGTCATCGGCATCTGGCGGACTCTGACCCCGGTCGCTCGGGCGACGGCATTTGAGATCGCCCCGGCTGTGGCGACGTTCGGAGCTTCGGCCAATCCCTTCGCGCCCTTCGGGCCCGCGTTTGGCGTGAAGATCTCGACGAACTGTGTGTGGATCGATGGCGCATCTGCGATCGTCTGAAGCTTGTATTCGAGCAAACCAGCGTTTTGTTGCCGCCCGTCTTCTCCGTACTGGGTTCCCTCCGTGAGCGCCTGACCGATACCCATCAATACGCCGCCCTCGATCTGTCCGTGTGCGGCAACTGGGTTGATGATGGTGCCCGAGTCATGGGCGGTATGTACTTGGAGAACTCGGGCAACACCAGTGTCCTTGTCGACTCGGACTCGGGCGACGTGGCACGAGAACTGTGGCGCCAGCCATGACGCAAAGTCTTGGTCACCGAGACAGGTCGAACCGAAGAGTTCTGGCGAGTCGTGAACAGGGGCTGACGCGCTGCCCAAGAGCAGATCACCCTCTGCGGCTTCAGCTGCCAACTCGACGATAGGCACCGATACGGTCGGCGTCCCGGCGACACTCGCCATGCCACCGGACAACACGATGTCGTCAGCATTGGCTTCGAGGTGTACGGCGGCGAGTTCCTTGAGCTGGTCTGCAATCTGGCGGCTCGCGGTTTCGACGGCTCGGCCATGATTCAACAAGGTCTGCGAACCGGTTGCGCCAGGTCCGACGGGTGCCGCGGCGGTGTCCTGATAGACGAGTTCGATATCGGTCTGATCGAGGCCCAACTCGTCGGCAGCGATCATGCGAAGGGTCATGACCGACCCCGTCCCACACTCGTTGGCCCCGGTGATGAGCTGTACTTTCCCGTCGCCATGCATCTTTGCGAAGGCGCCAGCTGAAGCAGCAAAACTCGGCCACCACCCAACGGCGATACCGAGGGCCTCACCATCTGGAAGTTCGTTGCCCCATCCAGCCGATTTCGTGGCCAGCTCGAGGCACTGATCGAGCCCGATTTCGTCGTACGTTTGACCGACAGGGCCGATGGCCCCGGTGTGCACGATGTTCTTGCGACGGAAGTCGAGTGGGTCCATGCTGATCGCTGCGGCAACTTCGTCAGTGTGAGATTCGACCGCCCAGCAGCCCTGTGGAGCGGTTGGTGCCCGGACCGAACCGGACGGCTGATGGTTTGTGTAGACGAGTCGGGAATCGATCTTGATATTTGGGATCTTGTACGGACCCGCGACGTGCATCGCTGCCGCCTGTGGGAAGAACGTTGCGTCGGCGGAGTACGCGCCGTTGTCGAGCAGCAGAGCACCGGTCCTCGCGACGATTGTGCCGTCGTGCATCACGCCGGTGGTCACGTCGATGATCATGCCTTCACGTCTGCGATCGGGCGCAACGAACTCTTCCCATCGAGAAAAGACGAGCTTGACCGGGCGCTTTGCAGCCTTCGCGAGCGCTGCGATGTGCGCCTCGAAGTGGAAGCCACATTTGCCGCCGAAGCCGCCGCCCAGATGCGGGACGATGATGCGGACCTTGTTCGACGGGAGCTGGAGGGTTTCACAGACGCCGTCTCGGGCGTCGTATGGGACCTGGGTGCTGGTCCAGATCGTGACCTTGTCGCCCTCCCACTGAGCGATGATCGCGCGTGGTTCGATCGGGGCTGCGTGGGAGGCGTCGGCGACATATCGACTCGAGATCACGACGTCGGCCGAGGCCATGGCTGCTTCGGCGTCGCCCATCTCGATGGAGGAGTGGGTTGCGACGTTTCCTTCGTGGGGGGTATCTCCGGTGATGACATAGGAGTCGAGATCGGGATGTACAAGGGTCGATCCATCGGCCACTGCGGCCTCGAGATCGGTGACGATCGGCAAGGCCTCGTACTCGAACACGATGGCATCGATCGCTTGTTCAGCGATCGCTGCGCTGATAGCGGCCACGGCAGCCACGACCTCGCCTTCGAATCGAACGACGTCTCGGGCGAAGAGTGTTCGATCGGCGATGACGGGCGTGTACCGGAGATCGGGGACGTCGTCGGCAGTCAGCACAGCAAAGACACCGGGGATCGCTCGTGCAGCACTCACGTCGAGATTGGTGATCCGCGCGTGGCTCACTTCGGCGTACTTGAACTTCGCCACGAGCTGCCCGGTCAGGGTCATGTCAGCGGTGTACCTGCCGCTTCCCGTCACCTTGTCGGGACCGTCAGCTCGAATGAATTCTGGGAGATCGGTTATCGCCATGTCGTTGCCTCGTGCTCAGCGTCCCGACAGCATCGCACATCAGGTTCTCGCACGCCCTTACCGAATCTCAGACGGTGGCGCGATCGGCGGCGATTTGACGTGCCATCGTGTTGGCAACGTCACCGCGGAACTGGCGCATGGTGCCTGCGTACGCAACGCGGTCGAGGGCGGAGAACGTCGCTGCTTCCTCGATGGCACGCACGATGACCTGGTCTGGTTCGACCGCGATGTCGAGAAAACCGACGTCGACCGCTGTTGCGGCATCGGTGATGCGGGCCGTGGCGACGGCACGTTGGAGATGCCTCTTGCTGAGGCGTTCGCGGCAGATCGTCATGGCCCAATCAGGCAGCACCATGCCGATCGCTACCTCGTTCACGCCGATCTTGAACTCTCCGGTCGCTCCCACGCGGAGGTCGCAGCCGAGCAGCAACAACGCACCAGCTGCGAGCGCATGGCCCGTGCAGGCCGCGACGATAGGGATCTCGGACACATAGGTGTGGCGAACAAGGTCACCCCCGTCAGCTACCAGGTTCACCGCCGCTGCCACGTCGCCCGATCGCATGACGTTGAGGTCGAACCCAGCTGAAAACGTGTCGTCTCGTCCCGCGATCACAACTGCGGCGAGGGACGGGTCCGCTTCAGCGGTAGTGATCGCTTCGCGAAGATCAGCGATCATCTCGGCCGACAGCGCATTCACCTTCCCGTCGTCGATCGTGACCAGGGCAACGGCCGTGTCGGCGACGTGTTGGACGGTGATGTTCGACATAGCGGACTCCTGAAGCTGGGCTATATGTAGTCAACCACTTGGTGGTGGCTGTGTGCATTGCTCATCGTGGCCTCGTCAGGTGAAGTCGAGCTCGAACGACCCGAGCGGGCCGTAGTCGAATCGAAAGTGATCGCCGGGCCTGATGTCGATCGGGCGAGTGAACGAGCCGGAGAGAATCGACTGGCCAGCCTCGAGGCGCAACCCGTGCTCGTGATACCGGCGGGCCAACCACACGATTCCTTGCGCTGGATGGTCGAGGACACCCGCCGCCACGCCGGTCTCTTCGATCGTTCCGTTGCGATAGGCCAGCGCAGAGATCCACCGCAGATCGATCTCGCGCGGTGCCACGTGCACGCCCCCGCTGACGATGCCGGCATCGGCGGCGTTGTCCGAGATCGTGTCGAGGACAGTGCGCGTGCGTCCCGTCGTCGGGTCACGACGGAACGAACGAGCAGCGATCAGCTCAACGGCCGGGCTCACGTGGGCGGTGGCGTCCAAGACGTCATCGACATCGAGGTTTGCCCCGCTGAGGTCCTGCGCCAGGACGAACGAAAGCTCGACCTCGATCTTCGGGTCGCAGAAGTGTGCGGAGTCCAGGGACGAGTTCGGCTCGAACACCATGGTGTTCGTGATGAAGCCAGAGTCTGGAGTCGAGATGTTCATGGCGGCCTGCATCGCCCGTGAGGTCAGGCCGATCTTGTGACCAGCGAGAACCTCGCCCCGATCGAGGCGCAGCTGGAGCCAGGCATTCTGGATCGCGTAGGCATCGGCCATCGTCATGTCTGGATACGCCTCGGTTGTCTGGCGCATCTGGGTTGCAGTCCGCTCGGCCGTGTCGAGCAGTGACGCTTCACCGGCGATCTCTTGTCTGGTCAGCGACGGTGTTGTCTCTGTCATTGCCCAGTTCGGCTGTTCTTTTGGTGCTCGGGCAACGCAAGTTCAGCGAGAGCATCGAGTTCAACGAGGAGATTCCGGAGTCGGTTCGTACCGAACTCTGACTCGATGTAGTTGTATGCGGCCTCCGATTCGGGTGCCACGTGTTTCACCAGTGCGGCACCTTCGATCGTCAACTCGAGATCGTTCCGCCGTTGATCGTCGCGTGCGGTTGTTCGTTCGATCAGCCTCCGAGACTCGAGGTTGGCGACGATACGAGACAAGCTGGGAGCAAGAAGAAACGTCTGATCTGCTACGGCACCCACGCTCAGGGGCTCGCCCGCCGATGCGAGGGCACGGAGCACACGCCATTGCTGCTCGGTCAGTCCGTGCGCGTTGATCAGCGGCCGAAAGATTCGCATCGTGGCTTCGCGCGCCTGAAGGAGGGCCATCGGCAGTGACGCAGTGAACGGCCGCATCGCAACGCCGTCGAACTCGACAAGTTCGGAGCCGGGCGCCATCACTGTGCCTCCGGTGTGGTGTGTCCCGACCCATCCGGGAACTCGTCTACAACCGTGTTTCGAAGCGTTCCGAGCTCTGGAACCGATACCTCGACCACATCGCCGGGTTCGAGCCAGACCGGAGGATCGAACCGCGCTCCGGCCCCGGTTGGTGTGCCGGTGAAGATGAGGTCGCCTGGTCGAAGTGTCGTGAACGTCGAAAGGTAATGGATTTGGTAGTCGATCGAGTACTTCATGGTTGCGGGTGTGTCCTGTTGACGCAGTTCACCGTTCACGTGTGTTGTCAGATGGAGCGCCTCGAGGTCGCCGATCTCATCGATTGGAACGAGCCACGGACCGATCGATCCGGTCGACTCCCAGTTCTTTCCCTGGGTGACGTTGAACTTGGCGTGACGGACCCAGTCTCGAATCGTGCCTTCGTTCCCGAGGGTGAGACCGGCGATGTGGCTTCGTGCCTCTCCGATGGGTATGCGACGGCCCGCCTTGCCGATCACGACGACAATCTCGCCCTCGTAGTCGAGTTGGGAACTCTCCGGGGGTCGCACCAGTGCGCGGTCGTGGCCAGTGAACGAATCTGGGAAACGAACAAAGACGCTTGGATAGGCCGCATCGGTGGGGTCGGCATACTCGGCACTCCGGCCGCCGTAGTTCACGCCGATGCAGAAGATCTTCGATGGCCATGGAAGCAGCCGTTCGAAAGTGATCTCGTCGAGCATGTGGTCGGCGGGTTCATCGACAAAGGACCGCACTTCATCGATGCGATCTCTTGCGATCAGCTCACCGAGATCGGCAACGCCAGGTAGGCGGCGAGACAAGTCCACGACACCGGCTCGATCGGAACATACGACGCCGAAGGTCATCGCTTCGCCCTGTGTCGATGCCGCGGACTGGGTCGAATAAGTGAGAAGGCGCATAGTCGGACTTTCTGACGTACCCCCGGATCAAGGGACCCAAAGCGTTTGTCAGCGAATATTACACATGTTAAACACTAACCGTTGACGTGTTGACCACTGCAGGGAAATCGCATGCCGCATCTGATCGTCGAGCACTCGAGCAATGTGGCGGCGCATCACGACATCGATGCACTGCTCGACGTGCTTCTCGAGTCGACGCTGGCGCAAGGTGTCGCACCCGTCCCTGGGATCAGGATCCGTGCCGTGAACCATGAGCGCACGCGAATCGCCGACGGTTCGAATGAGAACTACGCCTTCATCGCGATCACGGCTCGACTCGGCCCGGGGCGTGATGCTGCGACGAAGATGTCGCTCATCGAAACGACACTCGATGCAGCACAGGCGCACATCGCGAGCGAAGGCGGACCGCTGATCATCGCCTGGTCGTTCGAGGTCCAAGAGATCGATGCCGCCTTTCGTATCAACCGCAACGAAATCGCTGCCCACATGAACAAGACCGATGCTTCGAGCGGCCGATGAGGCCTTGGGGAGTGGAGTTCGCCAAGCGACCATGTCGACCTGCGGTGGATCTCGACCGGGCGTGCCGAGGTGTGTATTGAGCCTCTATTACGTTCAGAAGTTCCTCTTCGAGCTGAACCGGAGCGAGGAGCTCCAGACTTCATATTGGGCTGATGGTCGGGCGGTACTCGATTCGTACACGTTGACGACCGAGGAGGAGGATGCACTCATCGAGCCCGACATCGGGCTGCTCTTCCACCTCGGAGTGAATGGACAGATACTCATGCACTTCGCTGCGTTACATCAGATCGAGTGGCAGGACTACCTGCAACGGATGCGCGACGGGATCGAGACACACGGCCCCGTCCGCGAAGGTGTCTACGCCGTCACGGGGTACGAGGGGACGCATGATCCAGGTCGAGGTCCGGGAATCTCCGCCGGAAGTGCGGAGGAGGGCGGTTCGGGAGCGGAGCTGGCGGAGCGACCAGGTCGGGGTACGGGGATCTCCGCCGGAAGTGCGGAGGAGTAGTCGTGCTTGTCTACGCAGGGGTGTGCAGCCATGCGCCGGGGATCACCGGGCGAGCTGATCAAGCTGATCCCATGGCTCGGGACGGCCTGTATCGGGCGTTCGGCGAGATGCGAGAAGCTATCGCCGCGTCGGGCGCCGAGGCGTTGATCGTCGTCGCCGCAGAACACTTCGCCAACTTCTTCATGAATAACATGCCAAGCTTCGCCGTCGGTATGGCCGAGTTCTACGACGGTCCGATAGAGGACTCCGCGTGGCTGGGCATCGAGAAGTTCCGCGCTCCAGGCGATCGCGACCTCTCGAAGCGCCTGATCGCCGAGGTCATGCAAACGGTCGATCTGGCATACGCAGAAGAATGGAAATTTGATCACGGAATAGCGGTGCCGCTGCACTTTCTGACGCCCGACTTCGACGTGCCGATCGTTCCGGTGAACATCAACTGCCAAGGCCCGCCCCTCGCTCCGATCGCACGATCCTGGGCACTTGGTGAGGCCCTGCGACGGGCGGCAGATTCGGTCCCCGAGAGGATCGCCCTGATCGGTACAGGTGGCATATCGCACTGGCCGGCCACTCCGGATTCGGGAAAGATCAACGAGGCCTGGGATCGTGATTTTCTCGACCGATGGTGTCGGAACGACAAGGCTGCCCTCCTCGAGTACGACGATGCGACCGTCTACGCGGACGCCGGTCAGGGTGGGTTTGAGATCCGAACCTTCGTGACGGTGAGCGCTGCCGCTTCCAGCGCTCCGGGAACCGTGCACTTCTACGAGCCGATCCCGATTTTTGCCGTTGGCTGCACGACGGCCAGCTACGACCTCACTCGACCACCGCGCTAGGTGCGGTGAGCGGCGAGTTGTTCGAACCCTTCGGCGAGGCTGACCTGCGGCTTCCACCCGAGCGCTCGACGTGTCTCGGTTTGATCGAACCAGTGAGCCGTGGAGAGTTGTTCAGCGCCAAATGCAGTCATGGGTGGCTCGCCGCTTCGATCTGTCCGATCCCAGACACGTTCGATGATCGAGCCTGCGCCGATGGCGACCGAACGCGGAACCGACCGCGGCGACCACTCGATCCCGAGTGCCATCGTGATGCGTGCAATCAGCTCGTGCACGGTTCGGGGTTCGCCGTTCGAAACCACCAGAGCCCGACCTCCGAGCGATGGGGCGCGATCGACCGCAGCGACCAGCGCATCTGCTGCGTTGTCGACCCAGGTCGTGTCCACGAGAGCGAGGCCTGAGCCGATCAGTGGGAGGCGACCAGCCCGCGCTCGGTCAGCAATTCGTCCCACGAGTTGGGTGTCGCCAACTCCGATCACCAGGTGCGGGCGAATCGCTAGTACTGGCATGTCTGGCGACGATGCTGCGAGCGCGACCTGCTCGGCCATGGCCTTGCTCGTCGAGTAGTGACCGCGTGTCTTGTCCGGGTCGGCCGGCTCGGCGGCGGCGCCCATGATCGAATCGCCCGAATGGGCGACCGAAGGCGAAGAAACATACACGAATCGTTTGACACCGTTGGCCCGAGCTGCGGCGAGGACCGTGCTCGTGCCCTCGACGTTGGTCGTGATGTACTCGTCCCAATCCCCGACGATGTCGACCTTTGCGGCGAGGTGGATGACAGCCTCTTGGCCCGCGACCGCTGAATCGACGACGGCCGCATCGTTGATCGAGCCGATGAACTCTGTGGTATCGAGTCCTGACGGCGAACGTTGCATCGTGGACACCGTGTCGCCACGAGCCAATAGCGCAGCGACCGTCGTTCGGCCGAGGAGACTGGTCGCACCCGTCACCAGGACTCTCATGGTGTTCCCAACGTTCCCCCACGCAGCGCATTTCCGGCCCATGCGGCGATCGCTGTGCGGTCGATCTTCGAGTTGTGTCGCCGATCGACCGGCAGCTTGGGCACCTCGAGTACGGCGACGACGTCGACGTCTTCGCATATGGCCCGGATGTCATCGATGAGTGCGAGCGGGGCAAGTCGTGAGGTCCTTGCTGGCTCGTCCCGCTCGAGGACGATGACCAGTTGTTGCGTCCCGACGGGTCCGACGCCGACGGCGGCTGCAGCGGCGACGCCCTCGATCGACTCGATCGCCTTTTCGATCCGTACCGGCGCGAGCACACCGTGATCGGTGACGATCAGGTGCGCGAGCCGGCCTCCGATCCAGAGTCGGCCCGAATCATCAAGCTGACCGACGTCACCGGTTGCGTGCCACCCAGACGGCTGCGATGCCAGATGGGTCGTGTGCCAGAGCCGGTCGTAGCCGGTTCGAGCGTGCGGAGCCGAGACGATCACCTCGCCGAGGATCCCTGGAGTGCCGGTGTCCTCGGCAACCAATTCTCCGTGCGCGTCGATCGGTCGGATCATCACCTCGATTCCAGCGACAGGGAAGCCAACGCACACTCCGTCGCCCGGGCCGACCTCATCGAGCTCGGGGAGGCTGATGCTCGCCACAGGAAGCACCTCGGTCATGCCGTAGGGAGTGTGCGCGACGGCATTCGGAAAGATGCTGCGCGCCTCGCGAAGCAACGAGGCACGTACCGGGGCTCCCGCACTGAGCAATGTCTTGATGTTTGCCAACTTCGCGCGGTGCTCATCCGCGATATCGGCTTCAGTGCGGATCAGATTCGCAATTGCGGCCGGGGACGCGAACACCATCGTGGCGTCGATGGCGTCTGCTGCCGCAGCGAGGGACGCGGCGTCAAGGGTGCCGGGCGCGCTGACATCCATGTCGGGTACCACAGAGGTGATCCCCATCGCCGGCCCATACAACGCGAACGGTGCGAACGCAGCAACCAGTCGATCGTCGGCAGAGATGTCGTACAACGACATGAGCGCGTCGCGCTGTGCGCCGATCTGTCGGTGCGTGTAGCGCACACCCTTCGACGGTCCTGTGGAGCCGGATGTGAAGACCACAGCAGCATCAGAATCGAGTCCCGGAAGCCGAACATCGGATCCACCCACCGAAGCGATCGACTCGAGATCGCTCTCTGCACCCAGGAGGCGCCGTGGAGCAGTGGAGAGGGGAACCGATGAGATCGGTTGCCCCGGCCACCGGAGGGTCCGCTTTGCGGCAAGCGCCTTCGGGATGCCAATGAGGTAGCTGGGGTTCGCAGCCTTCAGGGCTGCTCCCATCTGTTTGGGTCCGAGGCCGCCGTCGACCAACACCGCGACAGCGCCCATGCGCCAGCACGAGTAGACGGCGACGGCAAGATCGATTCCGGGAGGAATCATGAGGGCGACTCGATCTCGGGGATTCACTCCGATCGAACGCAGACCGCCGGCAGTCCGTTCGATGCGGGTCTCGAGCGCACCAAACGAGATCGAACGACCCGCGCCCGTCATCTCCTTGATCGCGAGCGTGTCTGCTCGAGCCGAGTCGGACACTGCTCGAAGCAGTGTGGTGGTTTCAAGCGGCTCAGTTTCCGACACCGGGGCGTCGAGTGTGTTCGATGATCGATCGGCCGCAGCGTCATCGCCAGGAAGTGTTGTCAGCCAGTCGACCACCGCACCGGCGACGTCTGCATCTTCGGTGACGAAGTGCCCTGCGTGTGCCCAGCGATGCACTTCGGCATGGGGAAGGCGGGCTTCGAGGTCGTGGAGGTAGAGGTCGGAAAAAACGAGGTCTCTGGATCCCCAGAGAAGCAGGGTCGGAGTGTTTGCCAGTAGAGACAAACCGCCCGCTACACCGTCGAGAACAGGTCCGGTCGGGTGCCCGTCCTCCAATGGAACGTCTCGGACGAACATCTCGATCGCATGACGTCGCTCGGGTGTTTCGTATGGGGCGAGAAAGCCGCGTCGAATCTCTGGTGGTGGTCGAGGGTGCGACATGACGAAGGCGCCGTTGATGAACGTCATGGTGTCGACCGTCGCTCTGTGAAGTGCGCCTCTTGATCTGGCAGCTCGAATCACTGCAGGTGCCGGTGCCTCCTCAGGCTGGTGAACCGCGGTGTTGGTCAACACGACCCCGCGCAGTTGTGGGAGATGGCGTTGCGCCCATCCAAGTGAGATCGGGCCTCCCCAATCGTGGGCGACGGTCACGACGGGGCCGTTGATGCCCAGCGACTCGGTCAGCTCGCAGAGGTCGTCGATACGGTCTCCGAGGCGCCGAACCGTTCCCGTGCGTTCGGAGAACCCCATGTCAAGGTGGTCGATTGCGACGCCGCGGGTGCCCGTGGGGAGCGCTGCGAGGAGCTTTCGCCACAGGTACGACCACGACGGGTTGCCGTGGACACACAAGACCGTGAGGTCTGGATCGCCCTCCGGCATCGTGTCGAGAACGTGAAACGTGCGAACAGTGTCATCGGTGGGAACCGAGACCAGACGAGACCACGTGGGGTCGAGACCTTCAAGATCTCCTGGAGGAAGCCGGGCCGCTGCAGTGGGCCCGGTGGTCACCACCGAAGTTCGACGATCGCGGCGTTGATTCCCGAGCCCATACCTTGAAGCATGACGCCGTCACCAGGCTCGAGCTCGTGTTGAATCGAAGCCAGTGTCACGGGTATGGCCGCAGGGCCGATGTTTCCGAGTGTTGGGAAACTCCGCGGGACGCGCTCGCCGTCGATGCCGAGCGTGTCGATCACAGCTTGTGTGTGGACCTGGCTGACCTGATGAAGGATGTAGTAGCGCATGTCAAACCATCCGACTTTGTCGCCAGCGGCCTCCCACGCAAGTTTGGCCACTTCGGTCCCGGCCTCGAGAAGGCCTCGTGTGTCGGTGTTCATGCCGTCGAGTGAACCGACGCAGAGTTCGTGGTGTCGGGTGGCCGCGCGAAAGAAGCCGCCGACCAGTTTGTGGCTGCCTGGGTTCTCCGAGTGCCGTCCGAGCACCATCGCTGCGGACCCTGACCCGAGGGTCAACGACGCGAAGTTCGAGAACATGTCATCGATCGTCGACTCGGGCGCGAGCAAACGATTGATGGTGTTGTCGTGGATCTGTCTTGTGCCCTCGCCATCGACGACGAGGACGTAATCCACCTGGCCGGACTCGAGCATCGTGCCAGCCAGGTGCATCCCATTGAGGAACCCCAGGCAGGCATTGGAGATATCGAAGTTCATGCACGTCGACGGGAGGTTGAGTCGATCGTGAACAGTCACGGCGCTCGATGGTTCGAGCCGCTCGCGGCAGACGCTCGAGTCGACCATGAGGCCGATCCGTTTGCGATCGATGCCTGAAGACTTGATCGCCTTCTCGCCTGCGAGGGCTGCGGCTTCCATGAAGGAGACGTCGGCGGGCCATTGTCGCCGCTCTGAAATGCCGGCGAGAGACTCGAGCAGACCTGGCGCAGCACCGGTTCGCTCATAGAACGGAGCGAGCCTTTCGTCGATGTCGGTCGACGTGACAAGCTCGGGGGCTTCGATTGCTTCCACGGACAGTACAGCCACGTCGTCGAACTTGAAGTTGGCGTTACCGGTCATGGAACCCTCTGAGATGGCCTGGGAGATCATTGCACGCTACGGCATACGGTGCTGGATTCGTCGGGCGTGGACTATTTCTGTATGTCTGTCGTGTTTGTCGCGTGATGAAACATGGTCGACCCGACCAGTGGATCTGAACAGTTCCCGAACGACTACCGATAGTCACTTCAGGGCGACGCGATCAATCCTGTCTGTGACCCCGCCTTCGTGAACGCCGCGGAGTTCGATTGGCCTGCCGATGGGAACTGATCATTGGTTCGCGTGCTCTCAGTTGCTGTCTCTACCCCGTGAGAACCAGAATTCGTCGATGTTCTGCACCAACTCGTCCCATCCCTCGAGCCCCACCGGTTTGGTGACATACGCTGCCGCTCCGTGGGCATAGGCGATGTCGGCCGAAAAGGCCGAGGTCGTCATCATGACGACCGGAATCTGTCGGGTTTGCATCTCCGACGAGAGCGCACGCAACACGTCGAGTCCATCGATCCCGGGCAGATCGAGGTCGAGCACCATCAGGTCGGGCAGCGTTCCAGTTTGTACGCAGGCCTCGAGATACTCGAGCGCCGCCTCCCCACTCGTCACATGGTCGATCTCGTTGAGGAATGAGAGCTGATCACCAGCGCGCATCATCGTTCGCGCATCGAGCTCGTTGTCATCAACGAGCAGAATCTGCACCGTCTGAGCGTCCTCAGCCCGTTTCACCAGATGTCCTAGGGAGCGCGATGTGAAAGGTCGCTCCTTGCTCAGGCTCTGAGTCAACCCATATTCGCCCGCCGTGGCTCTCAACGATTCGTTGGGCAATCGCGAGCCCGAGTCCGACCCCTTCGTATCCTGCGTGGCCTCGGCGAAAGAGCTCGAAGATACGCGAGTGCTGCGCCTCGTCGATCCCGATGCCGTTGTCGCCCACGGAGATGATCCACTCGTCGCCTTCCGGACGACCTTGGATCTCGACACGCGGTGCGGTCCCCTCAGGTCGGTACTTCAGCGAGTTCTGGAGGAGATTCTGAAGCACTTGGCGAAGCTGAACACGATCTCCGGTCACGATCGGGAGGTCGTCCACGACCAACTCGGCATTCGCTTCTTGGAGATCGGCAAAGAGAAGCTCTTGCAGTTCATCGATGAGGTCGTTGAGATCCACCTCCGAGTCGGGAGATTCATGACGTCGATCGACCCGGCTGAACTCGAGCAGTCCGCGAATCAACTCTTCCATCCGACCGACGGCCTCGGAGATCAGCCGTTGGAGCTCATGGGCCTCGTCATCGAATCCCGAGCTCGCAGTTTCGAGCAGGTGCTCGTCGAGTAGCTGAAGGCCCTGTCGCACGTTTCGGAGTGGGGCCTGCAGGTCGTGCGACGCAATGTAGGCGAACTGTTCGAGATCCCGATTTGAACGTTCGAGCTCGACCAAGAGGGTGCGAAGCTCGCTGGTCCGATTCTCCACTCTGGCTTCGAGCGTCGAGTTGGCCAGCAGGAGGGCTTGCTCGGCTTCGACGCGTCGGCTCAGGTCATGAATGATGCCGGTGAATCGGCGAGGACGCTGCCCATCGACCTCGCTGACCGCAAGTGCCATCGGAAATGTCGAGCCGTCCCCTCGTTGTGCGCTCACCTCACGTCCGATACCGATGATCTTCGTATCTCCGGTTCGAAGGTAATTGGCGATGTAGTCGTTGTGTTCTGTCCGATACGGCTCTGGCATCAGCATCGAGACGTTCTGCCCGATCAGTGCCTCTGTGGTGAAGCCGAACAGGCGACTGGTCGCATCGTTGGCGATCTCGATGATGCCGTGTTCGTCGATCACGATGATCGGATCGGCGGCAGTCGCGAGGATTGCGGCCGTGAGGCGCTGACTTTTCTCGGCCGCCTCGAGCGCGTCGACCATCTCTGTTGAGTCTTGGTTGGGCTGTTCGCCGGTGTTTGTCACGTGGACAGGCTCGCTCACTTGTCTGGTTTGAATCAAGGACCTTCGCCCCCTTGCGTCCCGATCGAGATCAGCCAGTGGGACGGCGGGGTATGTGGATTCCCTGCGGTACACGAAAGATCCATCGCCCGGTGATCTCGTCAGCGGTGAGTCGCACCCAATGATCGCGTGGGATTTGGTCAGCCCAAGGTTCGACGCCGAAGAACTCACAGATCGATACGAACCACTCATCGGTCACCTCTTCGGCATGACCCTTGATCAGGACACTCCATCCGGTTTGGTTCGCTTTGTCCCAGTCATCGATCTCGAACGACGCGGCACTTCGAGCTTGTGCGATGTCCAGCTTCGATCCGACGCTCGTCCGGAACAGGATCGAGCCCGCAACGAAGGCGTAGTTGACGGGAAGGATCACCGTCTGGCCTCGTTGATTGAACCCAACCCTGCCGACCTGCTCACCGCGAAGAAGCTCTCTGCATTCTTCGGGCGACAGAACGTCGAGACCTTGATGGTCCGTGGTCAGCAGTGGAACGCGAGACGTGGACGTGGCAAAGACGTCTCGTGATGGCCCAAGTGCCGAATCGCTCATGGGTCACCGTGACAAAGTCGAGGATGCACGGCTAGGGACTTCGGTCCCTGGCCCGTGCGTCCTGAGTACGTGAACCTCGATATATGTGGACCGTTCTTTTCGCTGTGATCGTGTGGTCATCGATTGGGCTGTTCATCGCGCTCCTCTATCGTCGACGAGGGCACAACTTCTTGTTCTATGGCGCTCTTGGCATCTGGTTGGGCCCGCTGGTCGCCCTGGTCATGTGGTCAGCGAGCAGGCAGCAGGACACCGATGTGGTCAGGGTTCTTCGTGACGGACGCCCGTCGAGCGGTTGGATCGACGTCCTCGTTGGTGTCGATGGGTCGATTGAGTCTGTGGAGAGTGTGCGCAGCGTTGTTTCGATTCTCGGCAGGTCTGTGCGTCGGATTCGTATCGTCTCGGCGCTTGATACCGAAACGGCAAACAGTCCGGCCTTCTTTCGAAATGACGACGAACTCGAGCACCATCTCCGTGATGCTGCGTTGCGAATCGGATTCCCAGATGCTGAACTTGCGTTGGTCAGCGGCCGCGCCGATCGTGCGCTCGTGCGACATGCCACTGAGGCTGGGTTTGATGCACTGGTCGTTGCGCACCGAGCGCATCGTCTTGGTGCTGCAATATTTGGGAGCGCGGTCCAACGTCTCGCTCGCGACTCCACGATTCCGCTCATCATCGGCCCTCGATTCGATATCGTCGAAGAGCGCGATGCGTCGGGGCTGGAACAGCCGAGGCAACATGTCGAGCACGTCTCGAACAAGCCCATACAGCGGCAGCCATCCGCGGCCGTAACCAAAGGAGCCAAGCATGTCGTCCATCGATGAACGGACTGGGAACGAGATCATTCCTCTCGCGCAATGTGTACACAGGCTCGAGTCCAAAGAGGTCGGCCGGATCGCGTTCGTGCGTGGATCCAGCGTGCACCTCTATCCGATCAACTACGCATGGGACGGCGAAGCGATCGTCTTTCGGTGCGCGGCGGAGAGTCCCATTTCTGAAGCCGTGGGTAAGGAGGTCGTCATCGAGGTCGATCACATCGACGAGCGCGAACGTTTCGCATGGAGTGTGATCGCCCGCGGAACGCCCGAGTTGGTCGATCCCGAAGTCACCCCCGAGTTGATGCGTCGGTTGCGCTCCCTCTCGCTCTATCCATGGGCGGAGGGCGAAAAGGGCGTGTGGATCCGAATGATCCCGTCACCGTTGAGCGGCCGCATCGTCAAACGCACAGAGCGAAAATGATCTCTGTGCGGTGACCACCCACCTCGAACAGGTTGCCGAGTGGTGGAGCCGAGCGTCTATCGGGAGCGAATCTCGAGCTGTTTCCGATTGGTGATCGTGTAGCGACGATCCGTCTGCGTCAGCCATCCGAGACGAATGAACGCGGAGATTGCCTTGTTGACGCGCTCACGCGACGCCCCGACCATGCCTGACAGTTCTTCTTGGGTGATCGGCAGCGTGAATTCATCGGAGTCACCGGCGAGCTCGAGGAGTCGCTTCGCGGTACGACCGGTCACATCGAGGAAGACCGAATCGGCGAGCGCCTCGTCCATGGAGCGCAAGCGACGAGCGAGCATGTCGACGACCCGCCAGAGAAGATCTGGGTGGGCTTCGTAGGTCTGGCGAACGGGCCCATATGGGATCTCTGCGACCTTGGACGGCTCGAGGGCTCGCGCTTCAGCCGAGCGGCCGAGACCGTCGAAGAGTCCCATCTCGCCAAAGAGATCTCCGTCTTCCATGAGGGCGACGACCGACTCCCGACCGTCGATCGACTTGTTGGCGATGGCGATTCGGCCGCTGATGACGATGTACAACGCATCGGGTTCTTGGTTCTCGCTGAACAAGACGTCGCCGCGCCAAAGGGACTTCTCGGTGGCTGCCGACGCGAGCTCGTTGGCAACGCTGGCGTCGACGTCGCGGAACAAGTCGACCGAGGTGAGGAGTGAGGAATCAACCATGACAACGCGATACTAGTGACATGAGCCACGTAGATGCCGATTATCCGCACGGACTGCGACCGCATACTTGGAGCATCGTCGTTGCTGGTGGCTCGGGTCTTCGGTTTGGGGGCAGAAAACAATTTGCCGACCTCCGAGGTCAATCGGTGCTGCAACGTTCGCTTGTGACGGCCTCGAGTGTTTCTGGAGGTGTGGTCGTTGTTGTTCCCGCCGATGCCGTTGACGACGTTGAGCTCGACGTGGCGAACACCGAGGTGGTGGTAGTAGCGGGCGGTGACTCGAGGGCGTCCAGTGTTCGAGCGGGGTTGACGGTGGTTCCCGAAACAGCACGGTTCGTCTTGGTACATGACGCCGCCCGGCCGCTGGCGTCACCTGCCCTGTTTGGGTCTGTGGTGGCTGTCCTTTCCGAGGGTGCACGAGCAGCGGTGCCGGTGGTCGCTGTCTCGGACACGATTCGAAGCAGGACCGACGGTGTGATCGATCGGGACCAGCTCGTCGCGGTACAGACGCCGCAGGGTTTCGCTGCATCGACGCTTCGGAAAGCGCACGCCTCAGGTGCCGAGGCGACCGACGATGCGACGTTGGCCGAGGCGATCGGCGAGGTCGTCATGTTCGTCGCTGGCGAGGCGCAGAACCGTAAGCTCACGGAACCGATCGATCTCGTCACCGCCGCGGCTGTACTTGAGTACCTGGAGGAACACGAATGACCGACGCTCCAGAGATACGGATTGGACAGGGATTCGACATCCATCCGTTCTCGGTTGATCCGGCTCGGCCGATGATTCTGGGAGGCGTGACCTTCGAGGGTTTTGGCCCCGGGCTGGCCGGACACAGCGACGCCGATGTTGTTGCGCACGCTGTCACCGATGCGCTGCTCGGCGCTGCTGGTCTCGGCGACATCGGGTCTCATTTTCCTGATACCGATCCTGACCTGGAGGGGGCGGACAGCATCGAATTGCTCCGGAAGGCTGCGGCGAGCGTTCGAGCGTTGGGTTGGGAACCCCAGAACGCGGATTGCTCTGTAGTCCTCGATGCGCCGAAGTTGGCTGAACGACGAGGCGACATGGAAGCCCGACTTTCCGACGCTCTGGGGGCGCCCGTGACAGTGAAGGGTAAACGACCAGAGGGGATTGGCTCGCTCGGTCGACATGAGGGCATCGCCTGTTGGGCAGTTGCGCTCGTATCGCAAGCGCACGGGTGAGATGGACGCTGTCACGTAGCGTGCCCGGCCTGCTACCACGCATTGTCGGAGCCTTCCCGTGCTCGATAGCGTCAAGGCGCTTCCCGCTTGAAAGTTGGACTCTCGTGCGATCTCGGATCAAGGCAGTTGTCTTCGCCTGTTTGGTGGTCGCGTTTTGTGTTCCTTTCGCGGCGCAGCCCGCTGGTGCACAAACGGTTCCGACGTGCGCTGGCAAGCGAGCGACGATCGTGGGGACCGCAGGCGCAGATGTGCTCAAGGGAACGCCCCGTGCTGACGTGATCGTCGGCAACGGAGGAGATGACCGGATTCTGGGTGGTGGGGGTAACGACACCATTTGCGGAAACGCTGGAGCGGACTATGTCCAAGGTGGCGATGGCGCAGATCTGATCATCGGCGGATACGGGAATGATCGCCTGATCGGAAGCAACGGCAACGACGACATCCGTGGCGGCATCGGCAACGACTACATCAGCGGCAAAGCTGGCAGGGACACAATTCGCGGTGACCAGGGCGCAGATCGCATCGCGGGCAACCTCGGAGTCGATACGTGCACGGTGCAAAACATCGACGTGCAGATCACGAGCTGCGATCGAGGCAACCTGGTTCAGTCACGCGGCACAGGTGATGGGGTTGCGAAACTCGCCGTTCCGAACAGCTTCAGCGTTGCCCGGCACTGCTTTGCACTTTCCACTCGCTGCGATGACTACTTCGTTGCCCGGGTCGATCTCGATGGCGCCGGGTCGTTTGACGCACTTGGAATCCAGGCCTTCGACGCGCAGGGAAAGACGATCGCCAACTTCGGTGGGGTGGGCGACACCTTCGAGGGCGCGTTCTTGTTCAAAGGAAAACCGACGACCATCGAGGTGGACAGCGGGGGAGGCAACTGGGCCATCACGTTCGTCGATCGGACCGGCGTGCCCTTCAAGCGAGCATCCACGACGGGCTCGGGGAACGAGGTCTATCGAATCTCCAACAAGGTGAAACGTTTCACAACTGCGAGGGCGTCGTGGAACAGCTTCGGAAACTTCGCGGTCATCGGTGTCTCGCCTTCTGCCGGACGCGATCTCATGGTCAACGAAGTCCGGTTTGCCGGGCGCAATACGCCGCCGTTCACGACGGCAGCAACAGCAAAGTCGGGCATCTCGGTCGTTCAAGTCCTGTCGGGTTCGCGTACCTGGTCCTTCCGCCTCGGGTCCTGAGCATGGCCAAGGGACGTGGAGGGAACAGCCGCCGCAGTTCGGGTGGTGGACAGCAGCGAAGGAGTGGTCCCAAGGGACAACCAAAACAGAACACACGAGCCAGCGCGCAAAGTCGTCAACGCGACGATGGTCCCGCAGGATCGGCTGGAGAAGGACGCCGTCAGAAGGGCCCGGGAGGCGACCGAATCGAAGGCCGTCAGGCCGTGCGGGAGTTGCTTCTTGCCGATCGTCGGGGGGTGCGCGAGATCGTCATGCAGTCGGGCCTCGACGGTGCTTCAATTCTCGAGGACATCGTGATGTTGGCGCAGGATCGACGCATCTCGGTTCGCGAGGTCGGCCGATCGACGTTCGATGCGCTTGCTCATACCGAATCGGCACAAGGGGTATTGGCCGAAGCCGAACCGCTACCGACGGTCGAGGTCGAAGAGCTCATCGCGGAGCCCAATCCGTTTCTCGTGATGGTCGACGGTCTGACCGACCCGCACAATCTCGGCGCCATCTTTCGTTCCGCAGATGCGGCGGGGGTCACTGGCATCATCTTGCCGAAACATCGATCAGCGCGTATCTCTGCGACGGTCGCGAAGACTTCAGCTGGAGCGATCGAGCATGTACCGGTCGCGACGGTGGCTGGAGTGCCGGCAGCGATCCAGGTGCTCCAGAAGCACGACGTCTGGGTCATCGGCCTCGATGAAGCCGGCACCCGTTCGATCTTCGATCTCAATCTTGCCGATCAACCGCTCTGCCTGGTGCTCGGGGCCGAGGGGCCAGGTCTCTCTCGTTTGACGCGAGAACGATGTGATGAGCTGGTGTCGATCCCCATGCAGGGAGCCGTCGCATCTCTGAACGTCTCCGCAGCGGCCACCGTTGCCATGTTCGATGTTGCTCGCCGCAGGTTGGGCACCTGAAGATGCTTCGCGCCGGAGTCATCTCGCTGCACACGTCACCGCTGACGCAGGCCGGATCTGGAGACAGCGGTGGGATGAACGTGTACATCCGCGAGGTCGTCTCGTCGTTGACCCAGGCGGGTGTCGCCTGCGATGTGTTCGTTCGTCGATGGTCCGACGAACTCGAGCCGATCGTCGAAGTCGAGCCAGGCTTTCGAGTCGTGCATGTTCCTGCTGGGCCGGTCGACTTGGCCAAGGAAGATCTGCCAGCGATCGTCGACACATTTACCGCCTGGATGAGATCGTGGCTCGCCGAGAATCCCGTCGACGTGCTGCATGCGAACTATTGGTTGTCGGGTGTGGTCGGTCACCAGTTGAAACATCCGCTCGACCTGCCACTGGTCACCACGTTTCACACGTTGGCTCGGGTGAAGGCGGAGATGGGCGATGATGAACCCGCCGCACGGGTGGATGCCGAAGCTCGGGTTGTTGCCTGCTCGGATGTACTGGTGGCAAATGCAGACGAAGAGCGGCGCCAGCTCATCGAGCTTTACGGTGCCGATGCGGATCGGATCGAGATCGTTGCACCAGGAGTCGACCGTGCGCTGTTCTCGCCGGGGTCAGCCGTTGGTGCTCGGACCGCAATTCGATACGAGGGTGGGCCGCTGGTCTTGTTCGTCGGGCGGATCCAGCCGCTGAAGGGTGTCGATATCGCAGTCGAGGCGCTTGCCCAGTTGTCCGACCCCACCGCGACGTTGATGATCGTGGGTGGCGCGAGCGGAGCCGAAGGTGACATCGAGGTGCACCGAATCCGTGGCCTCATCACCAAGCACGGACTCGATGATCGAGTGCGCTTCGTCGAACCGCAGCCGCACTACGCCCTCTCGACCTATTACCGAGCCGCCGACGTACTTGTGATGCCGAGTAACTCGGAGTCCTTCGGGCTGGTTGCACTCGAGGCAGCCGCGTGCGGTGTTCCTGTCGTCGCAGCAGCGGTCGGAGGCCTCCGAACACTGGTCAGAGATGGGGTCACCGGGTACCTGATCGACGATCGCGAGCCAGCACACTATGCCGCTGCGATCGACAAGATTCTGGGCGATCCGACGCACGCTGCTGCGCTTGGTGCTGCAGCGGCCATTCAGGCGAGTCGGTATCCGTGGTCAGGTCTGGCCGCCCGACTTCGTCGGATCTATGAGGAACTAGCGGACGCTCGAGTGTTGGTGGACTGCAGCTGAGATCGGCGTGACTACTACGGTTCGGCCATGGATGAATTCGCGCCCCCGAGCGCCGGTGAACGCACCGAAGCAAAGACGGTCTTGACGACGTGGCTCGAGGCACTCGACGAGAATCCCGTCGTCGCAGCGGTCGTCGAGGACGTCGAGTCTGATGCCGAGCGCTGGTTCGTGCGGGTGAATGGTGACGCCAAGGATGTCTACTCGGTGTGGTTCGAACTCGGGCAGCGAACGCTCGCGTACGAGACGTACGTCATGCCGTCTCCAGAGGAAAATCATGCGGCCTTCTTCGAGCAGTTGCTGCGAAGGAACGACTCGCTGCGCGAACTCGCGTTCACGATCGGGCAAGAGGACGCCGTCTTTCTCAAAGGCAGGATCGATCTTCGTCAGGTGGACGGGGAGACGCTCGATCGAATTCTCGGGTCGATCTATGCCGCGATCGAGGTGTGCTTTCTGCCAGCGCTAAAGATCGGGTTTGGCTCTCGTTTCGCTTGATATCGAGATGCCCTCTCCCACATCCTATTGCTTTTTAATGCTTTTCATGTAATATTAATATAGATGGTCCCGCCAAATCTGGTTCATCGGGGAAGTTGAGCATCGATTTGGCGGGACCTGCCCTCGTTGTGCTGGAGCGCCGCGGTTGTGCCGAGCGACAGCACAGCTACCCTGGCGAGCACAATTCGCAGCTTTCTTGCTGCAACCTTGGAGAGGGACCAAAGATGAACGCACGTTCAGTACGAAAAAGCACTCGCCTCTTGGCGATTTTCTTTTCCGTCTTGATGCTCGCTGCTGCATGCGGTAGCGACGATACGGACGAGACCGACGATACAACGACGACGACCGCAGCTGACGAGGAGGCCGATACCGAAGAATCAGCATTCCCCGATCTCGAGGGTCGTACGGTCACGGTTGGTGTGGAGAATGCCTACCTGCCGTTCAACTACATCGCCGTTGGCGAGAGCGAGGGCGAGGGTTGGGATTACGACGCGTGGAACGAGATCTGCCGTCTTCTCAACTGCGAGGCGGAGTTCATTGCCGCGGGTTGGCCAGATGTGATCGATCAGGTCGCTCAGGGTGATATCGACACGGCCGCCGATGGTATTTCGATCACCGATGAGCGTATGGAGATCGTCGACTTCTCGACCCCGTACATGACCGTGCAACAGAAGTTCATCGTTGGTCTCGATGATGATCGGTATGCGTCGGCATCTGACATCATCGACGGTGACGCGATTGTTGCGACACAGGTTGGCACGACGAACTTCGAGCTCGCTGAGGAGCTTCTTGGTGGTACCGATCGTATTCAGGCGTTCGATCAGTTCGGTCTCGCGATCCAGGCGTTGATCGCAGGCGATGTGGACGCGGTGATCATCGATGATGCTGCGGGTCTTGGCTACATCGGTGAGAACGCTGATCAGGTCAAGACGATCGACGACGGTTTGCAGTCGGATCCGCTCGGCTTCATCTACCCACAGGGCTCGGACCTTGTCGGCCCCGTCGACCTTGCGATCGAAGAGATGAAGACTTCGGGTTTCCTCGA